>DATFOL010000472.1:0-13519 GCA_035265545.1 Gemmatimonadaceae bacterium
CACCGACGTGAGCGGCGACTTGAGGTCGTGGACGATCATCTTCATGAGATCGTCGCGGACCTTCTCGAGCTCCTTCTGCTTGCGGAGGCTCTCCTCGAGCGCGTCGGTCGCCGCCTTGAGCTTGAGCAGCGAGCGCACGCGGGCGCCGAGCACGAGGCGGTTGTGCGGCTTCGTGAGGAAGTCGTCGCCGCCGGCCTCGATCGCCTTCACGCGATCGGTGGTGTCGTTCAGCGCGGTGACGAAGATGACGGGGATGCGCGCCGTGCGCGGATCGCGCTTGATGCGCCGACAGACCTCGAAGCCGGTCGACCGATCGTCGACACCGAGATCACCCGCGGGCATCGAGACGTCGAGGATGCACAGGTGTGGATTCCGCTCGGCGCACACGCGGAGCGCCGAAGGACCGTCGTACGCCGCCACTGCACGGAAGCCGAGCACGTGCAACTGGTCGAACAGGAGCTCTACGTTCGCCGGAACGTCGTCCGCGACGAGGATGAGCGGTGCGTCTGCCGAAGGAGGCGCGATCTCCGTCATGCGATCAGGGACGTACCGTCAGCCCGGCGCTCACCGTCCACGCCGTCTCTCGCAGGTCGGCCGAACCCGATGCCGGCTCGCGGAAGGCGCGGATGCCGGACACGTCGAGTCCGATGCGCCCGCGCGAGAAGGTGGTGCCCAACCCGAAGTTGGCAGTCTTCTCCTTGATCGCAGTCGTCGGCAGGCCGAACGGAAGGGTGCGCCAGCGCCCGCCCGCACGGATCTGGATGGCGCGCGCGCCCCACCGTGGCCCCAGGACGTCGGCCCCGACGCTCGTGTCCCAGCCGTCGTTGATCGGCAGCGTGGACGAGCCCAGGCCGCGCATGCGCGTCCAGGTATCCTTCGAGGTGCGTACGGCGAGCGTCGTGCCCGGAATGCCGATGAACGCGGCGCTGAACGACATGCGGTCGGGGACGTTCGCCTTGCCCAGCGTGGTGTCGGCATGCTTCACCGACATGCCGCCGCCCTTCCGGTACGATGCGGCGAGCCCCACGGCGTTGCGGATGAAGAGCGTCGCGCCCGCCGAGACCGCGGTGCCGACGTAGGTCACCGTCGTCGTGTCGATGATCGCCGCGAACCGCGTGCTGTCGTCGAACTGCTGGGTGCTGCGCAGCCGGTTGTCACCCGTGATCGCGTGTCCCGCCACGCCGAGCCGAATCCAGCTCCTCGGTACCCACGCCAACGCGACCCGCACGTCGCCGATGGCACCGTCGCTCTTGAAGAAATTGGTCGTGCTGAGCGCAGAGTCGCCGATGATCTGCGTGCGGCGCTCGTTCGTCTCGAAGCTGCGGTCGAGCAGGTTCGAGACCGACACCGCCCCCATCACATTGCCGGGAAGCGGCACCGCGATCGTCGCCAACGGGTGTCGCGCGATCATCGCGTTCTCGGCCCCCGCGCCCACCTTGAGGCTCCGATACTCGGGCTCCGCCTGAATGTACAGTGCGCCGCCGCCGATGCTCGGGATGGCCGCGGGATTGGTCGACGAGAGCGGATCGAATTCGGCGATCGCACCGCCGGCGCCGAGTGCGCGGGTGCTCATGCCTCCGGTGGGATATCCGAAGCCCTGGGTGCTGAGCGTTCCCTGCGCGCCGGCGATGACGGGACAAACGACCGAAGCGGCAGCGAGCAGGAACGACGAGAGAACACGCATGATCATGGCAACCCGAAGCCGCGCCGCGGCACGTAGGTGATGCGCAGCTTCGGCCGGAGCCCGAGCGCTCCTTCCGTCGACACGAAATCCAGCTCGGCGGCCGTGGCGCCCTCCAGTCTGGCGCGCAGGACGATCGCGCGGATGCTGTTCTCCGTCCCGACCAGGCGCCAGGCGCGAAACAGGTTCACCATCTCGATGCCGACGGGCCCGGCGTCCTTCGGCACGAACCGCGCCGAATCGAGAGCGATGCCCGCCGGTGTGCCCGCGAGCTGCACGAGCGTAGCGATGTCCGTGATCTGCGCGCCCGCGAGGATCGGGTTGACCACGATCGACACGGTGTCGGCCGACGACGCCAAGACTCGTGATGTCACCTGATTGAGGAGCAGCGACGCACGGATCACCTGGACGGAATCCACGAGGATGCTCGGCACGTCGAAGCGCAGATACGTACGCGCGCCGCCCACGCCGCCGACCGCGAGCACTCCAGGCCCCGGCGCCGGCAGCGCGCCCGACGCGATGATCGGATACATCGCGTACAGCGTCGCGACCGGCTGACCGGCGGGGGTGTTCGACTCGATGATGACCGTATCCTTGTGCACCAGCGTGTCCGGCGTCACGCGGAAGGTGAGTCTCGGCGTGTAGAACGAGCCGACGACGCGGAGCCGCACGGATTGCGTTGACCTGATCCGTAAGCCGACGCGCAGCCGGGCGCCCGCTGTCGCCTTCGCGAGCACCACCGCGTTGTTGATCGGCAGGGGCAGCGTATCGCGGATCTCGGCCACAGAGAACGTCTGCGAGCCGATCAGGCGGTCGGGGCGGAACAGCGGCAGAAGCGCGCCCCTGAGCGTGTCCGCGGCCGTGGTATCGACGTCGAACGCCTCGATCAGCACCGGTGCCTTCGGCCGGCCGATGGTCGTGTCCACGACGAAGGTGATCCGCGCGCTGTCGACCCTCGTGACCGCGCTATCGACGACGGCGTTCGGATGGCGGAAGGTGTTCGGCAGGGTGTCGAAGCGCATCACCAGCCGGACGTCGGCCGTGTCGCCCTGCGCGATGAGGGTGAAGTCGCGCGTGGTTCCGAACGGCGGATAACCGGTCAGCACCGAGTCAGTCGTGACGATGCCGGTGAGCGTCGTGTCGCGCAGCGCGGCGCTCTCGTCGCCGCACAGCTCGGGACATCCGAGCGATCCCGTCAGTTGTTCCGTGCACGCGGCAGAACCCAGAAGCAGAAGCGCGGCGGCCGCGCCTCGAAAAATCCGATCAGACAAACGAACACTCCATCCTTCGTCGCATGCCAGCGCCATCAGCGGCGCCCCAGGGACGTGGGGGTAAATGCGTAGGGTAACAACTCGGACAACGTCCACCGCGCCTCCGCGCCGCCGCGGGTGACGCTGAGCACCGGCAGCACCGGCGCGAACTCCATGAGCACCTGCCGACAGAATCCGCAGGGCGGCGTGGGGATCTCGGCCTCCGTGACGATCACAAGCGCCTCGAACTCCCTCAGCCCCTGCGCTACTGCCGCGCCCACCGCGACGCGCTCGGCGCACGAGCCCGCCGGATAGGACGCGTTCTCAACATTACACCCCTCCACCACCATTCCGTTCGATGCGAGCAGTGCTGCGCCGACCCGGAAGCGCGAATACGGGGCATATGCCCGCTCCATCGCCCCCGTCGCCCGCTCCCGCAGCATCCGCCACACGTCGAGCGTCGGCGCGGGCCGATCCTCGCCTGCCCCGCCACTCAATGTCCACGCTCCAGGATCGGCAGGAACGAGGTCCCCTGCCCTCGGAACCCGACGTTCAGCCACTCCGCCACCGTCGCGCCTAGATCCGAGAACGTGGTCCGCTCCCCGACGGACACCGGGTGCACGGCCTCACCGAGCGCGAGCATTGGTACGAACTCCCGGGCGTGATCCGTCGACCCGGTCGTCGGATCGTTGCCGTGGTCGGCGGTGATGAAGAGCAGGTCGTCCTCGCGGAGCGCCTCCCGAATCGCCGGCAGAGCGTCGTCGAACTCGCGAAGCGCCCGCTCGAACCCCGCCGGGTCGTTCCGATGTCCGTACTGCGTGTCGAAATCTACCAGGTTGGCGAAGAGCAACCCACCCTGAGGCCCATGGAGCCACTCCAGGATGGCGGCGACCCCCTCGGCGTTCCCCTGGGTGTGACGGGCGCGAATCGAGCGCCCGGCGAAGAGGTCGTCCACCTTTCCCACACCCGCCCTCGGCACACCCGCAGCCGCCAGCTCGTCGAGCAGCGTGTCCTCTGGCGGCGCGAGCGCGTAGTCCCGTCGATTGCTCGTCCGCACGTACTCGCCGGCCCGCCCCACGAACGGCCGGGCGATCACGCGTGAGACGTCGTGCGGCGCCACGAGCATCGCACGCGCGGCCTCGCAGGCGGCATAGAGCTCCTCCAGCGGCACGACCTGCTCGTGCGCGGCGATCTGGAAGACGGAGTCGGCCGAGGTGTACACGATGAGATCGCCCGTGCGCTCGTGCTCCTCTCCGAGCCGCGCGACGATCTCCGTGCCGCTCGCGGCGACGTTGCCGATGACGCCGCGCCCCGTAGCCTGCGAGAAGCGGTCGAGCAGCTCGTCCGGGAAGCCGTTCGGATAGGTTGGAAAGGGCCGCCGAAGATGAACCCCCGCGATCTCCCAGTGTCCGGTCGTGCTGTCCTTGCCCGCTGAGGCGGGACGCAGCTTTCCCCACGCGCCCTGTGGCTCGTGAGTGGGCGCGACCCCATCGATCGGAGCGATGTTGCCGAGCCCCGCGGCGGCGAGATTGGGCAGCGCGAGCCCACCCTGCGCGCGCGCGAGGTTGCCCAGCGTGTCGCTCCCTTCGTCGCCGTAGTCGGCGGCATCAGGGGCCGCACCGATCCCGACCCCGTCGAGCACGAGGATCACCGCGCGTCGTCTCATGCGGCCGCCTCAGTGTCTTCGGCGTCGCGGTGCCGGCGCGGCAGCCGGGTGCGAAGTCCCGTGAGCAGCTCATACGGAGACAGCTCGCCCAGCTCGGCGAGCTCGGATGCAGTGATCACGTCGTCGCCGTCGCGTCCGAGCAACGTCACGACGTCGCCCAACGCGGCATCCGTGTCGGTGACGTCGAGCATCGTCATGTCCATCGTCACCCGTCCTGCAACGTGAAGGCGCCGTCCGCCGAGGAGCGCGACACCGCGGTTGCCGAGCGCGCGTCGGTAGCCGTCGGCGTAGCCTACCGGGACGGTGGCGATCCGGCGCACGCCCGGGGCGCGCCACGTTGCGCCATAGCTCACGGTGTCACCTTCCGAGATCGTGCGGATCTCGACGATGCGCGCGCGAATGGCCGCCACGGGCTCGGGCACCAGAGGACTCGTGGCGCGCGAGCTCACGCCGTAGAGAAAGATCCCCGGTCTGCACAGCGTCCAGCGTGACGGCGCGTTCGCCTCGACGGCGGGGCCGTTCTCGGCGTGGACGATCGCCGGTCGCTCGGGCAGCGCGGCGAGCGCCTCGTCGAACCGGGCTTCCTGTTGTTCGCGACTGCCGTCGTCGACGTCCGCCGAATGGAAGTGGGTGAACACTCCGGTGGGCCGCGTGCGCTCGAGAACGTCGCGATACCAGCTCATGCGATCCCACCGCAGGCCGGCGCGCGACATTCCGGTATCGATCTGCAGGTGCCAGTCGCGTCCCGTGCGCGCCCACGATTCCATCACGGCCGGATCGCCGAGCGCGGGAGTGAGATCGGAGCGACGCATCGCGTCGATCTCGGTGCGCAGGATCGGGGTGAAGACGATGATCGGCCGGTCGATGCCGCCGCGCCGAAGCTCCTCGCCCTCGGCAACGGTCGCCACGCCATAGCCCCACGGCGTGAGATCCTCGAGCGCGAGCGCGACGTGGAGCGCACCCAGCCCGTATGCGTCGGCCTTCACCATGGGGAGGAGCGGCACGCCCGCGCGTGCCGCGACGGCAGCCCCGTTGCGGCGCAGCGCGGCCAGGTCCACCTCGACCCAAGCGCGTGTCATCGGACGGCGCGGTACGCTATCATGTGAAGACTGAACAAGATACGGGGCCGAGGAGAGCGATGCAAGAAAAGCCGGGACTGGAAGAGACGGTGGAGCTGATGAAGGATCTGCGCCACCGCTGCGAATGGGATGCGGCACAGACCCACGAATCGCTCCGACCCTATCTGCTCGAGGAAGCCTACGAAGTCGACGATGCGATTCGGGCCGGCAACGACACGCTCCTGCGCGAAGAGCTCGGCGATCTTCTGCTGCAGGTGCTCTTCCACAGCGTCGTGGCGGAGGAGCGCGGTGCATTCGACTTCGGCGACGTGGCGGAAGGTTTCCTCCGCAAGATGAAATCGCGGCACCCCCATCTCTACGAGGGGGGCGAGCGCCAGAGCTGGGAGGGGATGAAGGCGAAGAAGCGCGACAGCATCGTCGACGGGCTGCCGGCCGATCTCCCCTCGCTGCACCGCGCCTTCCGTCTTCAGGACCGCGCCGCCGGTGTGGGCTTCGACTGGCCCGATGCGACCGGCGCGGCGGAGAAGGTGGACGAGGAGCTGGCGGAAGTTCGCGAGGAGGTCGCACGCGGCGCCGAGCCCTCCAGCCACGGCGTCCCCGATCCGCGACTCGAGGAGGAGCTCGGCGATCTGCTCTTCGCCGTGGTGAACCTTTGTCGCAAGCTCGGCGTGCATCCTTCGCTCGCGCTGGACAAAGCGAACGTGAAGTTCGCCTCGCGCTTTCAGGGGATCGAGCGGCTGGCCCGGGAGCGCGGTGTGGATGTGAAGACTGCGGGCCTGGAGGTGCTGGATGGGTTGTGGGAGGAAGTGAAGAAGCAGTGACTCAGTGACTCAGTGACTCAGTGACTCAGTCAACCGAGTCACTAGCAACGCGCAGCGCCGCGTAGGTCACTGAGTCACGCTTCTTCAGGGCGTCAACCGATGCATCAGCCTCGGAAACGCAATCACCTCGCGCACGTGCTGGATGCCGCAGATCCATGCCACCGTGCGCTCGAGGCCGAGACCGAAGCCGGCGTGGGTGAAGGTGCCGTAGCGCCGTAGATCGAGGTACCACTCGTACGCCTTGCGTGGCAGACCCTCGTCCTCGAGGCGCGCCACGAGCTTGTCGTAGTCGTCCTCGCGCTGTGAGCCTCCGATGATCTCGCCGTAGCCCTCGGGAGCGAGCAGGTCATCGCACAGCACCGTGCGCGGATCGTCCGGGTTCTCCTTCATGTAAAAGGCCTTCGCCTCCTTGGGATAGTTGAAGACGAACACCGGCTTGTCGTAATCGGCGACGATCAGCGCCTCGTCCTCGGCGCCGAGGTCCTCACCCCACTTCGTCTCGCTCCCCTTCCGCTGAACGAGCGCGATCGCGTCGGAATAGTTCAATCGCGGAAAGGGCGGCGTGATACGGCGCAGCAGCGCGACGTCGCGCTCCAGTTCGCCGAGCTCCACGCTGCGGCGCTCGACCACGCGCTGCACGAGGTAGGAGACGAAATCCTCCTGCAACCGCATGTTGTCGTTCGAGTCGTTCCACGCCACCTCGGGCTCGATCATCCAAAACTCGGTGAGATGGCGGCGCGTCTTGGACTTCTCGGCGCGGAACGTCGGCCCGAAGGTGTAGATCTTCCCGAACGCCGCGGCCGCGGCCTCGCCGTAGAGCTGTCCCGTCTGGGCGAGGTATGCGTTCCCCTCTTCGAAGTACTCGGTAGCGAAGAGCCCCGACCGCTCGCCGATCGCGGCCGTGAGGATCGGCGTGTCGACGCGCAGAAAGCCGCGCTCGTAGAAGAAGTCGTGAATCCCTTGCTCGACTTCGCTGCGGATCACCGCGATCGCGCGCTGGCGCACGGAGCGCAGCCAGAAGTGCCGGTTGTCGAGCAGGAAGTCGATACCGTGCTCCTTCGGCTGAATCGGGTAGTCGCTGGGGCTGGCCCCGATGATTGTGAGTTGCGTCACGCCGATCTCGAACCCGCCCGGAGCGCGCGCTTCGGCACGCGCCTCGCCAGTGATTTCCACCGAGGTCTCCGTGGTCAGCTCGGCGAACCGAGTCCACACCTCCGGGGCGAGCTGGCTCTTCACGAAGACCGACTGACAGATGCCCGTCCCGTCGCGCAGGACGGCGAAGGCGATCTTGCCTGAAGAGCGCAGATGAGTGACCCACGCGCGTACGACGACAGTCTGGCCGGCGTGGCCCGGAAGCTCGGCGATGCGGACGAATGGAGCGGAGGACATGACGCAAGTGTGGAGCGGCAAGTGGCGCGGCGCCTGCGCCGCGCCTAGAATCCCGAATGCACGCGCCGGCCGGTACGAACTCGTCGGCGGGGGCGTCCCGGGCTGAGCCATCAATGGTACACGGCGGCTTCTTCGGATTGAAGGGCGGCACCATCGGGCCGCTCTTGCTTCGTTTCATCACCCGCACGCTTCCGCTTTGCACATGACCTTGCGCGCGAGGCTCGCGGTTGGCCTCGCCATCATGGCGCTAGTCTTGGTCGTCCCGCTGGCCATCGCCCGCGAAGCGATGACCAAGCTGCACGACGACGTGACGCAGTTGCGCGACAAGGAGCTCAAGTCGTCGCTGGCGCTAGGGAACCTCCGCGATGCGCTGGCGGAGGTGCGCGCGGGTGACGACGCGCTCGGAATCGTCGGCACCGACACCGTGTACCAGCGATTGACCGAGGCGATCAGCCTCGCGCGAGTTTATGCCGACTCCCTCACCCTCGCCCTTCAGGACACCAGCTCGCCGCCACGCACCGTTCGCACGCGCGTCGATGAGCTTCCTTCGATCGCGGAGCAGGAGTACGCACTCGTGCGCGCAGGGCTCGCCGACTCCGCCGACGGGGTATCGCAGCAGCTCATGCTGCCGGCACTACTCGGCGCGGAACGAGCGCTCAACACGATCGAGCGCGGGATTCGCAATCGCACGACCAGCCGTGTGAGGGGCGCGGAGATTCGGATCCAGGAGGCCGAGTCGGCCTCGGCGGGCGCGCTCGCCATCGCGATCGTCCTCGCGACCGTGATCGGTCTCTGGCTGCTGCGGTCGATCAGCGGACCCGTCACCGCGCTGGACAAGGGGATGCGAGCGGTGGCCGAAGGAGAGCTCGAGCATCGACTCGATCTGTCGCCGCAACGACGCGACGAGTTCGGCCGGCTCGCCGCGAGCTTCAGCACCATGAGCAAGCAGTTGAAGGAGCTTGACACGCTGAAGGCGGAGTTCGTCTCTGTCGCTTCGCACGAGCTCAAGACGCCCATCAACGTCATTCTGGGCTATCTTCAGCTCATGCAGTCAGGGATCTACGGACCGCTCTCGAGCAAACAGGCCGAGGTGCTCGCCACGGTCGAGTCGCAGGGGCGCACGCTGGCGAGGCTCGCCGCGCAGTTGCTCGACGTGACCCGCTTCGAGGCCGGAGGCGGACGGATCGACCCGCGTCCGGTGCGGCTCGCCACGTTGCTCGAGGACCTCGAGCGGGCGTTCCATGTGCTCGCCGTTCAGCGCGGCGTGGATTTTCGCGTCACGATGGGCGAGGGTCTTCCCGACGAGGTGCAGTGGGACGCGGACCGCATGAACGAGGTGCTCGGGAACCTGCTGGCCAACGCGTTCAAGTTTACCGGCTCCGGAGGCACGGTAGAGCTGTCGGCCGCTCCCTCCGACGGTCAGGTGCGCATCGAGGTTCGCGACACTGGCGCCGGCATCCCGCCCGAACAGCTCCCGCACATCTTCGAGAAGTTCTACCAGGCCGACAATCAGGGCGCCGCCTCCGCACCCGGCACTGGGCTCGGCCTGGCGATCGCGAAGGAGATCGTCGAGGCGCATCGCGGGCAGATCCATTGCGAGAGCGTCTTCGGCAAAGGGACGACGTTCACTCTGCTCCTCCCCAACGAAGTCCATTTCAGGCGCCACACCGGCCAGCATCGCATCGCCGAGCTCGAGGCGGTCTCGTGAAGCGACCGTCGAGGAGTGCACTCTTCCTGGCCGTGCTCCTCGTCGGCTCGGGATGCGCCCCGGCGCGCCAGCAGCCAGTCCAGCCGGCCCCTGTGTCGGCAGAGAGCACGTGGCCGGCCGTCTACACGCAGGCGATGCTGGATGCCCGCGAAGCGCGATTGGCGGACGCCGACCGCGCGCTCGCGGAGTTCGCGCAGCGCTATCCCGCGTCGCCAGAGGCGGCGGAGGTGCCGTACTGGAGGGCACTGCTCAAGCTCGACCCGTCCAATCCCGCGCTCATGCGCGAGTCGCTGGCGATGCTCGACGTCTACCTCGCCAACACACCCGCCGGAGTGCACCGCCTCGAGGCAGCGACGATCCGGCGACTCGGCGTGACGCTCGAGGCGCGCAATGCCGCCCTTGCCGCGATTCCTCCCGTGGCGGCCGTCCGTCCGGAGGACAGGGCGCAGGAGGAAGAAGTGCTGCGGCTGCGTGACGAGTTGGCGAAGGCGAACGCCGAGCTCGCGCGAATCCGGCGGCGTCTCGCCCGGCCGCGACCCTAGCCGGCGCCGCGCGCTCAGCCGACGCGGAACAGCTCGAGCGACCGCGCGTAGCGTTCGCCGAGCACGCGCCGGATCGGCGCGTTCCTGGGCGATTCGAGCTCCGGGTCCTCAGCGAGCAGGCGGTCCGCCGCGTCGCGTGCCGTCTCGTTCAGCAGCTCATCGCGCAGCGGATCGGCGACGCGGAACGTCGCCACGCCGCTCTGCCGCTCGCCGAACAGATCGCCCATCCCTCGCAGCCTGAGATCTTCTCGCGCGATCTCGAACCCGTCGTCGCTCCCCACGAAGACATCGAGCCGCTGCTTCGTCTCGGGGCTCACGTCGCCGAGCAGGATGCAGTACGATGCCTCCGCGCCTCGCCCGACGCGCCCGCGAAGCTGGTGGAGCTGCGAGAGGCCGAACCGCTCCGGGTGCTCGATCAACATCACCGTGGCGTTCGCGACGTCGATCCCGACCTCGATCACCGTCGTAGCGACGAGGACGTCGATCTGGCCGTCGCGGAAGCGGCGCATGATCGTGTCGCGCTCGTCGCTCGGGATGCGTCCGTGCAGGAGGGCGGTAGTGCGACCCGCGAACGCGCCTTCCGACAGGATCTCGTACATCGTCGTCGCCGCCTTGAGATCGGTCTTCTCGGACTCTTCGATCACGGGGTAGACGACGTACGCCTGACGCCCCTTGGCCAGCTCGCGATCCACGAACTGGAGTACGCGCTCGCGCGCCGCCTCGGGCCGAAGCGCCGTGGTGATCGCCAGTCGACCGGGTGGACGCTCATCGATGACCGAGAGATCGAGGTCGCCGTAGAGCGTGAGCGCGAGCGAGCGCGGGATCGGCGTGGCCGTCATCAGCAGCACGTCGGGCGCCTCGCCCTTCGCCCCGAGCGCCTTCCGCTGCTCCACGCCGAAGCGATGCTGCTCGTCGACCACCGCGAGACCGAGTCGCGCGAACGCCGTGGCGTCCTGCACGAGCGCGTGAGTACCGACGACGAGCGCGGGCTCCGGATCCGCCAGCCGCGCGGCGACGTCGCGTCGCTCCTTGGCGCGCAGCCCACCAGTGACGAGCAATGGAACGACGCCGAGCGGCTCGAGCAGACGCCCCATCGAGCGCTGGTGCTGTTCGGCGAGCAGCTCGGTCGGGGCCATGATCGCCGCCTGGAAGCCGTTCTCCATCGCCAGCAGCGCGCTGAAGAGCGCGACGATCGTCTTGCCACTGCCGACGTCGCCCTGGAGCAGCCGCTGCATCCGCCGGTCGCTGCACATGTCGGCGAAGATCTCGCGCAGCACGCGCGTCTGCGCGCCGGTGAGCTGAAAGGGCAACACTTCGCGGAGCCGGGTCGTGAGCTGACGGCGGTTCTCGAAGCGAATGCCGCGTCGTGCCTCGCGCGCGAGCGCCTTGGCGCGCTGCTGGAGCAGCTGCACGAACAGCAGCTCTTCGAACGCCAGCCGTGCGCGGCCTTCCATCGCTTCGCCGAGCGACGTCGGTCGATGGACCATACGCAGCGCGTCGCGGATCGCCGGCACCGCGGCGCCGCGCAGCACGTCGGGCGGCAGGTACTCGGTGACGAGTGCGAGCAGCTCGTCCAGATGCACGTCGATGATCCCGCGGATCACCTTGAACGACAGGCCCTCCGTCGCCGGATAGACGGAGAGCACCACGCCTTCGGCGAGCCCGTCCTCCTCCTCGCCGAGGTTGACGAACTCTCGCGGCTGAAGCTGGCGGCCGTGGAAGAAGCGCACGCTTCCGCTCACGAGCAGCATGTCGCCCTTCGCGATCGTGCGGTCGAGGAACGGCTGGCCGGGCCACGACACTTCGATCATGCCGCTGTCGTCCTTGAGGACGGCCTGAAAGATCCGAAGACCTTTCCGCGTCGGCAGCACGCCCTTGGACACGACGCGCCCGACGACCGTACCCTGCATTCCTGGCTCGAGCGAGGAGATCGGCGCGATGGTGCTCGCGTCCTCGTAGCGATGAGGGATGTGATAGAGCAGATCGCCGGCGGTGACGACGCCGAGCCGCCTCAGCGCCTCCGCGCGTGCCGGGCCTACTCCCTTGAGGTAGGTGACCGGCGTATCGAGCCGGAGGCGCGTCTGCCGCGGGGCGTCGCTCTTCACTCCTCGCCCAGCAACTCCTGCGCGAACTCCGCCGCGTCGAACTGGACGAGATCGTCGCCCGCTTCCCCGACTCCCAGATACTTGACCGGGACGTCGAGCGCCTCGTGCACGGCGACCACCACGCCGCCGCGCGCGGTGCCGTCGAGCTTCGTCACGACCAGCCCGGTGATCGGCACGGCCGCGGAGAACATCTTCGCCTGCTGCACCGCGTTCTGGCCGATCGTGCCATCGAGGACGAGCAGTGTCTCGTGCGGCGCGTCGGGGAGCCGCTTGGCGATGACGCGCGCGACTTTCTTCAGCTCGGTCATCAACCCTTCGCTGGTGTGCAGCCGACCGGCGGTATCGATGATGAGGAAATCGGCGCGGCGCGCGATGGCGGCCTCGATCGCGTCGAACGCTACCGAGGCGGGATCCTGGCCAGCCGACGCACCGATGAACTCCGCCCCCGATCGGGTCGCCCACACCCGCAGCTGGTCGATCGCGCCGGCGCGAAAGGTGTCGCCCGCGGCGACGACGACTTTCTGGTCGAAGCCGCGGATGCGCTGGGCGAGCTTGCCGATGAACGTCGTCTTTCCCGCGCCGTTCACCCCGACGACGAGGATGACGGTGGGGGGCGACTTCGCGAGCGTGAGGCGCGGGTCACTCTTTCCCGACCTCAGCGCATCGGTGATCCCCTTCTGCAGCGCGTCGAGAAACTCCCCCTGAGTCTTCACCTGACCGCGGAGCGCCAGACGTTCGACCTCCTCGACGAGCTTCAGCGTCGTCGGGACGCCGATGTCCGCTTCGAGCAGCAGCTCCTCGAGCTTCTCGATCGAGCCGGGCGCCACTCCGCCGCGCGCCAGAACACCGACATCGGTGAGGGCGACGTCCTTGATCTTCTGCCAGAGCGAGCGCTTGGGTACGTCGCCGGCTTTCCGGAGGATGCGCATGGGGGAAAGTTAGCGAGGAGCCGGGGGAAACTCAGTGACTCAGTGACTCAGTGACCTGCGCGGCGCTTCGCGCCGCTGGTGACTCGGTCGGTGACTCAGTGACTCGACGGGCCCTGGCCACAATCAGCGTGGAGACCCCTCATGGAGGTCGCACACTGGTTGAGTGTCGACTGCAGTTCAGGTCACCCAGTCACCGACTGAGTCACTGAGTCACTGAGTCACTGAGTCACTGAGTCACTGAGTCACTGAGTCACCGAGTCACTGAGTCACTGAGTCACTGAGTCACTGAGTCACTGAGTCACTGAGTCACTGAGTCACTGAGTCACTGAGTCACTGAGTCACTGAGTCA
>DATFOL010000473.1:0-2058 GCA_035265545.1 Gemmatimonadaceae bacterium
GTCGACGCTCGCGTCGAGGATCGAGCGCCCGCCGCGCACGAGCGTCGCATCCATCGCGACGCGCTCGCTCGCGTAGCGCCCCGAGAGCCGCATCGCCTCCGCCGACAGTCCACCGACCTTCAGCGAGTCGGCGCGCCCGGCGATCGTCATCGTCGGCGCGGCCCGCGTGCCGCCGATGTCGAGGTCGAAGCCGAGCCGGCCGGCGATCGGCGTGGAGAGCTGCGCGAGCACGCCAATGTCGGCGAGCGGCATCCGCTCCGCGCTCAGGTGGCCGCGTACCGGTGCGTTCATCGGGATGCTCGCCGAGCCCCCGATCCGCGCGCTGCCGTTCCCCAGCAGCAGGGTATCGACGGTGAGTCCGGCCGCCGTGTTCCGCACACGCGTCGGCACGAGCAGCGACCAGCGCGACGCGCCGATGCCGACGTCGAGCGTGTCGAGCCGTACGTCGGTGCTGTCGCCGGCTGCCGCGTACTCTCCGCTCGCACGGAGCGCGGTGCCCTTGCCCGCCTTGCCCGTGGCGGCGAAGAGCGCGCGGCCCTTGTCGAGCAGGCGCACCCCGAGCGTCGCCGCGTCGATCCGCATGCCGCCTGCGGTCAGCGAGTCGGCCTGAAGCTCCACTGAACCCGTGGTCCGACCGTTGAGCTGCTGCACCGCGACTGTACCCTTGACCCCGCGCACGGCCTGGGCTTTGGCGAGCAGGTCGCGCCCGTCGAGCGTGCCGCGCACGTCCAGCGAGTCGAGCCAGCCGCGGACGACGAGCCGCGAGCGCAGCATGCCCCGGAGCGAATCGGGCACCGCGCGCGCCGCGCCGTCCGTCCCTACCGTCGTCGCGCTCGCGAGATAGCGCCGGAGCCCGCCCAGCGAATCGACGGTGATGCGCATCACGAGCGAGTCGTTGCCCGCAGGGCGCGTGAGGCCGAGCGTCCCCTGCGCCGTCAGGGTGCCGAGCTGCCCCGTCAGCCGCAGCGTGTCCACCTGCATGATCCCCGAGTCGAATCGCGTCCGCGCCACGCCGCCCGCGTACTGCACGCCGTCCACCTCGGATCGGTCGAGCTGCACGCCGAGCGAGCCGGTGAGGTTGGAGAGCAGGTCGCCGGTGAGATCCACCTCGTAGCTGCCCGCGAGCAGGGACGCCGGCGTGGTCCGTCCCACGAGCGCGGCCGCGTCCAGACCCTCGAACGTGCCGGTCCCGCGCGCGCCGTAACCGCCGATCGAGTCCGCGTCGCCGGCACCCGCGTAGGTGATGCGCCCCGCCGCGCCGGTGAGGTCCGCGGTCACTTCCAGCGCCGGCGCCGTGCCCTTCACCGTGAGCGGTCCGAGGAACGTGCCGCGCAGTGGCAGGAGTGGATAGGAGCGCCCGAGCGTGGTGAACGAGAGCGGCTGCGCCTGCAGCGTCAGGTCATACGCCATGAACTTCGTGCCGTACGTGATCCGTCCCCCACCGGTCATCCGCGTCGGCTCGGCTGGTCCGTCGGTGTGGGTCAGGTTCGCGTTCGACACACGGACGTCGAGCCAGGACGAGTCGAGCACCGCGCTCCCGCTCACGGTCCCGGTCACGCGCGGGAACGCCGGATAGATCGCCACGAGTGTGCGGAGATCCAGCCGCTCGGTCTGCGCCGTGAAGCGGTGGAACGCCGTGAACGCCGGCAGCAGGATGTCCAGCTCGCCCCGCCCCTTGAGCTTCGACTCGGCGCCCGGCACGTGCGCGTCGTGGAAGACGACATCCGCTGCGTCGACGAAGAACCGGTTGAGCGGCCCGCCGCGCGCGTCGATGGTGCCGGTGATGGTGCCTTGCCAGTCGGCGGGGAACGGCTTGCCGTTGAGGGCTCGCAGCAGGTCGAAGTCCACCGGCGCGGCCCGCAGCTTCACGTCGTGCACCGCGAGCACCGGCCCGCCGACCTCGAACGTCATGTCTCCGAGCAGCCGCGACTTGGTGGTGCGCACGTCCATGTCGCTGATGGCATAGTCGAGCTGCTTGAGGTTTCGCTCGTTCTTGATGTCGAGGATCATCTTCCCGCCACCGGTCCGCGGCAGCGTCGGGTACACCCACGCGACGTC
>DATFOL010000474.1:0-10419 GCA_035265545.1 Gemmatimonadaceae bacterium
CTGCAGTGGTCGCCGGCCTCGCTCGATGGAGCGCCGGCGGCGCGCGTGACGCTCGTGCAGCGCACCGCGCCGTACCGGCTGCCGCTCGATCTCGAGGTAGCCTCGCGCGAGGGTGCGAAGCGTACGCAGGTGCTGCTGCGCGACTCGGTGCAGTCGTTCGTGGTTCCGGCACCAGGCGCGCCCACGGCGGTGCGGCTCGATCCCGACCATCGCGTGATGCTGTGGGAGCCGAGCTTCGGGCCCATTCGCGGCGTCACCCGGCCGCTGTCGGTCGCGGCGGAGCGCGCCTGGATTCGCGACGAGCTGACCTGGCTCCGACGCTCGTACGGCGTGGGCCGCGTGGACGTCGGGGTCGTGCGCGGCGCCGAGATCGAGTGGACGTCGGTGACGGCGAATGCGATGTCGTCGGGATCGCGCACCGCCGGCGTCGAGCCACGCGAATGGACGCTCGGCGCGCTCGCGCCGGCGGCGCGGCGACTCGATCCCGCCGCCTTTCCGATGAATCGATCGAGTGCGGGCATCCGCGCGCTGGCAACGCTCTGGTCGAGCGCGCTCGCCACTTCGTCTGCACGGAGCCCGAGTACGGCGGAGGTCATGCGGGAAATGCAAACGCCAGCGGACAGCGTGACCGGCGATCATTTCCGCGCGACGGCTCGCGGTGGCCTGGGCTTCCGTCTGGCGACGAAGCGTGGTGCGGCACGGCTGTCGTTCGTCGACGTGAGCGCCGGACGCACGCTCGTGATGATCGGCTACCCTGGCTCGAGCGCCGGCTGTGTCGTCGTGAGCGACACCGACCGTGTCGGGGTCGGACTCGCGACGCAGATCGTGCAGCGGCTGGCGATGTCGGAGGGCTGGCCGGAGTACCCGGGGCAGGACTGAACAGCGATAGGTCATTCCCGCCGCCGCCGGTTCACGCTACGCTAGGGCTCGCGGTTCCACTGGACCCAGAGGACACGTCATGACCGTACGCTTCGTGCTGCGCCGTTCGTGCGTGCTCGCGCCGATCCTGTCGGCGACGCTCGCCGGCGCGTGCGCCACGGCGCGCTCTTCCCCCTCGGCGACGAGCAGTCGCGACTACGCCTACGCGCGCGCGCAGGACTCCATCGTGGTGGCCGTGAGCGCGCGGGACCGCTCGAGCGCCGAGGTTCAGCGCGCCCTCGAGGGGGCAGTCGCGCGAGTGGCTGCCGTGGAAGGGTGCGAGCCCGGCACCCCGCAGCTCCGCGGCGAACAGGACTCGCGGCTCGCCACCGACGCTCTCGCCTATCTGCGGGCACCACACCGCGTCGCGGTCGCATCGTGCGCCGAGCGTCCCGCCGTGCTCCGCGCGGCCGATCTGCGCGCGCTCGAGTGGATCGTTGGCACGTGGCGCGGCAGCGGCGACGGACAGGCGCCATTCTACGAGCGCTACCGGTTCCTCGACGATTCGACGCTGCTGGTGGAGAGCTTCAAGGACTCGACACTGACCGACGTATCAGAGAGCACGCCCTTCGAGCTGCGTGGTGGTCGCCTCGCGAACGCGGTGCCCGCGAACGCAGCGCAGTGGGTGGCAGTGCGGCTGGCGGGCGGCGCCATCACCTTCGCGCCCGTGCGCCGCGCACGTAACCGGTTCACGTGGCGACCCGAGTCGGCCGACGTCTGGATCGCAGAGCTGGCGTGGCCGGCGTCGAACGCGGCTCCGGCTCGCGCGCGCACCTATCGCATGGTGCGCTGGACGCCGCCGGCGCGTTGACCGCCGTGGGCGCTTGACAGGATCTTCCGGCCCGGCGAAGTTGCGAAAGCTCGATCACCACATCGCCGACCGATGATCCGTCATTCCGCCATCATGTGCTGCATGTGTTGCTGCCGTCCCTCGGGGATGGGCGGGACACGAGCGCATGCGCGGAGACTGGTGTGACGATCGCCTGACACCAACGCACAGCTCGATAGACCCGGCCCACCCTCACACGGTGGGCTTTTTCGTGTTCGCCCACCTCCTCATCACCGGCATCTCCGCCTCAGGGGACACACGATGGACCGCAACCGCATCCGCCACTTCCTCGACGACAACAGCTCCGGAACCGGAGCTCGACCCGGCGCGCACGCCGAGCTCCGCCACGAGACGGGAGGCTCCTTCGCGAGCTACCCCGAGATGCTCCTGGCGGAGCTCGGCGGCCTCGAGCGCTCGCACGTGGCGCACATGTACCGTCAGGCATTCCTCGCCGCCGAGTCGCAGGTGCGGCAGGCCGTGATCGAGCGGCTGCTCGCCTCGATCTGAGCCGTTCGGCAGCACCGCGCGTCGCATGCGACCTCGGCACTGAGGGAGCGAGCTGGCGCCTGGACACCGCGGGTATGCCCCGTGCAGGATTCCGGCGTCTCTGATTCGACGAGGTGCGACGATGATGACGAACACGATGATGGACGCCGGCATGATGGGCATGCCGGGGATGGGCGGGATGGCGATGGGCTCGCCGATGGCGATGCCGTCGGGCGGGATGGGCATGATGGTCCCGCGATGTACCATCCGCATGGAGACGACGTCCGGCGGGATGCGGATGACGTGCATGGGCACGGACGAGATGTCCACGCGCATGATGCAGAACCTGATGGGCATGATGGGCAGCGGCATGATGAGCTGCGCCATGATGATGAATGGCATGATGGTGATGCGCTGCAACATGACCATGGGCATGTGCCGCACGGAGATGACCGACGAAGGGATGGTCATCAGCTACACGAGCGGCGATCCTGCCATGATGGCGATGATCCAGGCGTGCTGTAACTGTATGGCGATGATGATGCAGCAGGGCTGCAGCTGCTGCGTGATGATGAACAACATGCCGGTCTGCTGCAGCTGACCGAACGTCGTCCTCGTTGAACACGCGAGTGGCGTCGAACGGACGCCACTCGCGTTTTTCTTTGCCTCACGGCGCGTGGCGGAATGGCGGGACCGAGGCAACCTGGGCGCCGTGGCCAAGTGGTAAGGCGGCAGACTGCAAATCTGCTATCGTCGGTTCGATTCCGACCGGTGCCTTTGAGACAGTGAGTTGGTGAGTTGGTTGGCTAGTTGGTTGGTCGGTTGGTTGGTGAGTTGAACGGCCCTGGTTACGAACCGGCGTGGACGCCTTACTGGGGGATCTCCAGGCTGGTTGTGGCCAGGGCCGTTCAGTTCACTAGCTCACCGACTAACTAACCAGCTATCCAACTCACCAACTCACTGTTTCAATCACACTGCAGTCAGCTCTACCAACGCCACCGCCTCCGCGGCCGACACCCACTCGGGCGCCGTTCGCACGCTCGCGCGACGGGTGCTGCGCGGCTCGTTGTAGCCCGCGGTCTGCGCGTCCACCATCGCACTGAGTCGCCATCCGTCGCGCGTCGCTCGATAGATCCGCGCCCTCTCGACGTGCCAGCCCTGCGCCGACGTGAGCCGGCGCAGCTCCTCGGCGTCGAAGAGCCGAAGCCACCCGCGGTTCTCACGCGCGCCGAACGGCACCGATAGCAGCATCACACCGCCAGGCCTCGTGACGCGCCGGATCTCGCGCATCGCCACTTCCGTCTCTCGCGCCGGATCGACGTTGCCGCCCGAGGCGTCGCCGTACATCGCGTTGTCCATGCCCACGTGCTCGAGCGTCGAGAGACAGACGACGGAGCCGAACCATCCATCGCGATACGGAAGGCGCCGGAGATCGGCGAACTCGTAGCGGACGTCGTCCGACACCCTGGCGAACCCCTCGTACTTCAGGGTCACGATGGAGAGCGGGTGGAGCCCGACGCGCCCACAATGCGCCAGGATACGCCGGTGATTCAGCACCGAGCCGGCGTCGAGGATGGGATCACCCGGCCGATGGAGCGCCGCGAGTCGATGGAGCGCCCACGGATACTCCACGACCCGCTCGTCGAGGCCGGCGTCGTCGTGGCCATAGACGTCGCTCGGCGCGCTCACCAGCGCGCGGTCGATCGCCATCCACCTCGCCGACGAGTATCCGCTCTTGCCGGGAACGCGACCGTTGCGCACCCAGGTGCGCGCTCTCGCCCGCTGGCGCCAGTCGGCCAAACGCTGGCGAAGCGCCGCCCCCCTGCCGGACGTCTCGGGCATGCTGATGGCGTCGGCGTCGATGGTCAGTACGAGAGCTTCAGCTCTTCGGCCGTGATCTCCTCCAGCCGCCGCTGCCGCGTCTCCACGCCGCGCAGCGAGACGAGCAGCACCGCGAGCGCCATCGGCACCGCGCCGATCAGTGCGACGGTCGCGATCGACGGCGCGGCGATCCCGAACGCGACGAGCGCGATGATCGCCACGCCCCCCGCCTTGCTCGCCCCTGCGGCGAAGCCCGAGCCGCGCGAGCGCACCCGGGTGGGATAGATCTCCGCCGCGTAGACCGAGAGCACCGCGACCACGGAGTTGATCCCCCAGATCGGGATGACGAGCAGCACGTAGAGCAGGCCGCGGTTCTGGACGACGGCGTCGCCGGCGAAGACGAAGCCGAGCAGCGCGGCCGAGGTGAGAGCGGTGAGCACGACGATCGTCTTCTTGCTGCTCCAGAAACCGTACATCCACGCCACGACGAAGGTCAGCGGGAAGCCGATCAGTGCCGCGTTGCGCAGGATCGTGTCGGCGTCGGTGAAGCCGAGCTTCCTGAGGTTCGACGGGATCCAGAGGTTGAACCCGAACAGCACGAGCCCCGAGCCGAGCGCGAGGACGCCGACGATCGCGGTGAGCCAGAGCAGTTCGCCGCTCACGAGTTGCGACCACCGGCTCTTGACGCGCGACTCGACCTCGAGCTCCGTGTTCTTCTGTTCCACGATGACCGCACCGAACCGCTTCATCACCGCGTGCGCCTCGTCGTCGCGCGCGTTGGCGAGGAGGAAGCGCGGCGACTCGGGGATCCAGCGGTTGAGCAGCACGAACAGCACGCCCGTCGGCAGGCCGATGAGCCAGAGGATGCGCCAGCTGTAGGTCGGCACCAGCGCGACGGCGATCCAGCTCGTGATGATGTACGCGCCGGCGATGTCCGCGCCGACGAGAATCATCAGCCAGCTGCGGTGCCGCGCCGGGATGGTCTCGGCGAGCAGCGAGTAGCAGATCGGCAGCATCCCACCGACAGCGAGCCCCATCACGAAGCACATCACGAGGTTCCAAGAGAACTCCGGCATCGCGCCGCAGATCGACGTGCCGATGAAGCCGATGCCGGCATAGAGGATCGACGCGCGACGCCCGATCCGGTCGCCGAGCCAGCCCCAGAGGAACGAGCCGAGCACGGTGCCGACGATGCCGGAGAGCGACAGGTACGCGACGGGGATCGTGCCTGTGGGGTTGAGCGGACCCTTGAGCCCGTACTCCATCGTGATGCCGGGGATCACGAAGGCGAGCGCCGTCGGCTTCATGATGTCGATCGTCACGGCGAGCATCATCGTCGCGACGAGGCCCCAGTGCGCGCGGGTGAGCGGCGCATCATCGAGCGCGCTCACGCGGAGCTTCGACACGAGCGTGGCGTTGGCGGGCGGCGCCTTCGGCAGCAGCCCGTACAGGCTCACGACGAGGCCGACGAGGATGGCGGCCATGCCGATCTTCATCGCCGTCCCCATCGGCATGCCGACGAGCCTGTAGCCCATGTCCCTGCCCATGAGGTACATCGGCAGGTGCGCGATCACACCCCCGGTGACCAGCGCGACACCGAGCCAGAAAGCGCCCGCGTGACCGAAGGTGACCCCACCGAAACCGCTCGATCTCTCGCGACTCTCATTCACCATATGAAGATCCCTGGATTGCACTGCGACTCGTGGCTTGGCGACCCACGGTCGTCGCTCCGCCGCGCACTCCGGAATCTTACCTCCGGCGCAGAGGGTGGCGAGCCGGAGAATGTACGCTGGCTACGCGACGCTCATCGCGCGAGCGCCGCCACTCCGACGTCCGGGAAGTCACCGAACATGCCGTCCACGTCGAGTGACGCGAACGTTCGCCACTCCGCCGCGGCGTCGCCAATGTAGGCCTTCGGCAGGAACGACTCGTCGCTGCGGAGCGTCCACACGTGCACCGTGAGTCCGGCGCCATGCGCGTCCGTCACGAGCGAGGTCGGCGTGCCGAGCTGACCACTGGCGATCGGCTGGACCAGTGACTTCTCCACGCCGACGCCGTTCGCGTAGAGCGCGATGCGCGCCAGAGCGGCCGGAGTGATCATGCTGGCGTACGTGCGAGGCACGTCGGACGCCAAGCTCGAATCCGCGGGACCGCCGCTGATGTCGATGAGCTGCACCAGCCGCACCCCCGTGCGCTGACGAAGCGCTCGGAGATTCTCCACCTCGAACGACTGGATGAACACCGGCGCGGCAGGCGTGGTCCAGCCGCGGCGCGCGAGCGCGGCGACCAACGGCTCCTCGAGCGGCCGGCCGATCGAGCGGAAGTACGATGAGTGCTTGGTCTCCGGGTAGACGCCGATGGTTCGGCCGGTCTCCCGCGAGCGACGCTCGACGAGATCGAGAATCTCCTCCAGGGTGGGGATCGGCTCGCGACCGTCGTACTCGTGCGACCGGAAGGCCAGCCGTTCCTTCGCGCGAAGCGTCCTGATCTCCGCGAGGGTGAAATCCTCGGTGAACCATCCGGTCACGCGCCTGCCGTCGATCGTGCGGGTGGTCCGGCGATCGGGAAACTTCACGGCCACGTCAGTCGTGCCGCCGATCTCGTTCTCGTGGCGGGCGACGAGCACCGAGTCCTTCGTGATCACGAGATCGGGCTCGATGAAGTCGGCGCGCATGTCGATCGCGAGCGAATACGCGGCGAGCGTGTGCTCCGGAAGGTGGCCGCTGGCACCGCGATGCGCGATCACGAGCGGCCGCCCGCCGGACGGCGACGCCACGGGCGGGCGTGCCGGCACGGGTGTGACGCACGTGCTGGCGGTCACGAGCGCGATGAGTGCGCTCCGAGCTCTCGAAGAACGTTGCATGGAGGAATGTACCGGGTTGGCGGGTGCGAGCCGAGCGTCCTGTAGGCGGCAAGGTGCAGATCCCTCGACTCGCTGCGCTCGCTCGGGATGACGGCGCGCCGATGGCGGCGCCGTCATCCCGAGCTTAGTCGAGGGATCTGCACCCTCCCATCCCCCGCGCGGATGACGATGACTGTCGCCATACTGAGGAACGGTGCAACATGGTGTCGATGATCTGGCTCGCCGTGCCGTTGCTCCTCTCGCTGGCCGCTCCCGGCAGCGCTCTCGCGTCCCCTCGCGCGGCGGTGGCGTCGTGCGACGGCGCGCAGCAGGCGCACGAGCCCAGTCGCGACCTGTACTGCATCGAGCTCTTTCCCGCGACGGGGATGGAGCACGCGTCCGGTCGGGTAGCGCTTGGTCTCGATGCCGGCCCGTTCACCGTCGCGGTGACGGCCGAGGGCGCACTCCGCTATGCGCCGACGATCACGATGGAGGGGCTGCCGGCACCGTCGTCGCTCGGCCCATACTCGGCCTACGTCGTCTGGGTCGCGACGCCTGGGATGGATCGCGTACGCCGTCTCGGCGTCGCGACCGCCGGCAGCACGCGTCTCGACGTCATCGACTTCGACAAGTTCGTCGTCCTCGTCTCGGCAGAGCAGTCGGCCAGCGCGAGCGAGCCGCAGGGCCGCATCGTGCTTCGTGGCATGTCGCCGAGCACACGCCTCCAGCCGCCAGAGCTCATCCAGTTCTCGCTCGGAGCGGTGCGCGACTCTTCGCCGGCCGGCTCGCGCGCCACGACCGACCACGGGCACGCACACACGAGCGTCACGCCGGCGGGGGATTCGAGCGTGCGCTGGACATCGGTCCCGATGCCGCCGGGGCTGACGATGCTGCCGGCAGAGATGGCGCTTCGGCCTGCGACGGCGCCCTACCTGCCGCGCTCCGGATCGGCCGCGCCGCCGCCGGTGCGTTCGCGGGAGATCGTGCGGCTCGCGAACGGCGACACGCTGCGTCTCGCCGCCGGCCTCGTGACGCGAGCGTTCAAGGGGCGAACGCTTACGATGTTCGGCTTCAACGGCCAGCACCCGGGACCGCTCCTCCAGGTGCCGCAGGGCGCCGAGGTCGTCGTGGAGTTCGAGAACGCGCTGGATCGACCGTCCACCATTCACTGGCACGGTGTGCGGCTGGAGAACCGGTTCGACGGCATTCCCGACCTCACCCAGGAGGCCGTGCCGCCGGGTGGCCGCTTCACGTACCGCGTGCGCTTTCCCGACGCCGGCATCTACTGGTATCACCCGCACGTGCGCGAGGACGTCCAGCAGGAGCTCGGCCTGTACGGCAACATGCTCGTGCGCTCGCCGCGCGCGGACTACTTCTCGCCCGTGCATCGCGAGGAGGTCCTCATGCTCGACGACCTGTTGGTCGGCGACGACGGGCTCGTGCCGTTCGGGAAGGAAGCCGCGACCCACGCGCTGATGGGTCGCTTCGGGAACGTCTTCCTCGTGAACGGCGAGCCGAACTACTCCCTGCGTGCGCGGGCCGGCGAGGTCGTGCGCTTCTATCTGACCAACGTCTCCAACACGCGCACCTTCAACCTGTCGTTCCCCGGCGCGCGCATGAAAGTCGTCGCTGGCGACATCGGCACCTTCGAGCGGGAGGAATGGGCCGAGAGCGTGGTGATCGCGCCGGCGGAACGCTACGTAGTGCACGTGCGCTTCGATCGGTCCGGCCGCGTTCCCCTCGTGAACAGCGTGCACGCGATCGATCATCTGTTCGGCCGCTTCCGGCAGGAGACGGACACGCTGGGCGTGGTGACCGTCGCGGCCGAGGGCCGCGCAGCGTCGAGCATCGGCGACGCGTTCGAGCGCTTGCGCACGGACACCGCCACGAGCGCCGAGCTCGCGCGCGTGCGACGCCTGGCTGCGAACGCGCCCGCGCGCACCCTCGTGCTCGGGCTCGAGACGCGCGACCTGCCGTTCATCACGCGGCACCTGATGCAGCTCGACTCCGTCTACTTCAACCCGGTGGAATGGAGCGGGACGATGCCGAGCATGAACTGGGCGTCCACCACCGATCAGGTCCGGTGGGTGATCCGCGATCCCGACACGGGGCGGGAGAACATGGACGTCGACTGGAAATTCAGGCAGGGCGACGTGGTGCGCGTGCGTCTCGTCAACGACCGGCGGTCGTTGCACGCGATGCAGCACCCGATCCACTTTCACGGCCAGCGCTTTCTGGTGCTCGCCGTCAACGGCGCGCCGAAACGAAACCTCGCGTGGAAGGACACCGTGTTGATCCCTGCCGGCGCGACTGTCGATCTGCTGCTCGAGCTCTCCAATCCCGGCCGGTGGATGGCGCACTGCCACATCGCCGAGCATCTCTCCGCGAACATGATGATGGGGTTCACCGTCCAGTGAGGAATCCGTCGATGCGTGGTCGTCTTCTGGCTTGCCTGCTCGCGACTGTCGCGTCGGCGGCCGTCATCCCGCCGCTCGTCACCACGCTCGACGCGCAGGGAGCTTCACCGAACGCCTCGTCGCCCCCACCACCGCCCGCCACTGGCCCGGCGGCGCGGCTCGCCGCCGACGTGCGGCAGTTCGTCTCCGTGGTGGAGCCCGTGGTGGCGTTGATGAACGTGACGGTCATCGACGGCACCGGAGCCGCGCCGCGCGCCGGGCAGACCGTCGTGATCCGAGACGGGCGCATCGCCGAGGTGGGACCTTCGGCGAGCGTGACCGTCCCCGCCGGCGCGCGGCGGATGGATCTGGCCGGCCACACGGTCATCCCCGGGATCGTGGGGATGCACGATCATCTCTTTTACACGGCGGTCGGCGGGCGCGCGGCGCAGATGTCGTTCACCGGTCCGCGGCTGTACCTCGGGAGCGGCGTGACGACGATCCGCACCACCGGTGGCCGCTCGCCCTACGGAGAGCTCAACACGCGCGCGCTGATCGACAGCGGCAAGGTGCCCGGCCCGCGCATCCACTTCACGGCGCCGTACCTCACCGGCGACGTCGGCGGCGGGGCGGGGAGCATGGCGCAGGTGGGATCGCCCGACGCGGCGCGCCGGTTCGTGGCGTACTGGGCGCAGGAGGGCGCCACCTGGCTCAAGATCTACACGGATATCCGCCGCGCCGAGCTCGCCGCGGCGATCGACGAGGCGCACAAGCGCGGCATCAAGGTGACGGGGCATCTCTGCTCCGTGACCTTCCAGGAAGCCGCCGATCTCGGCATCGACAACCTCGAGCACGGCCTGCTCACCGCGACCGACTTCGACGCGGAGAAGCGTCCCGACCACTGCCCGAGCAACAGTCTCGTGCGCACGGGCAACGCCAAGCCAGGGACCGCCGAGTGGCAGGCGACGATCCGGACGATGATCGATAAGAAGGTCGGGATGACCTCCACCCTCGCCGTGTTCGAGCCGTTCTTTCAGAAGCGGCCAGTGTCCGACGAGCGCACCCTGGAGATGATGACGCCGGCGCTGCGCGAGGCGTACGTGCGGTACCGCGCCGGCCTGGAGAAC
>DATFOL010000475.1:0-4258 GCA_035265545.1 Gemmatimonadaceae bacterium
AGCTCGCGCCCGACGCCGAGCATGATCGCCCAACTCACGAGCGACAGCACGACGAGGATTCCGAGGACGACCTGCGTCTCGGTGCTCGCATTGACGATCAGCTCCTGCGGCGTGGTCGGGACCGCACCCGCCGTCTGGAGAAGTGCGGTCATGCGTGCGTGGGGGCCGTCGCCGCCTGACGGTCGGCCGCCCAGCGGAAGCTCTGGCCGAGCCCCTCGCGCAACGACACGCGTGGCTTCCAGCCGAGCAGGCGCTCCGCCTTGCCGATGTCGACGAACGATTCCTGAGCTTCGCCCGGCCGCTTCGGCGCGAACTCGAGCGGCACCGTCGTACCGGCTTCCTCGAGGAGGATGTTCGCCATGTCGACGACCGATGTCCCGACTCCCGTGCCCACGTTGAAGCCACGGGCGTCGAGCAGGCCGATCGGCGGCAGGGGCTTCGTCGCCGCGCACCACAGCGCCTCCGCAACGTCGCCGACGTAGACGTAGTCGCGCGTCTGCTGTCCGTCGCCGAAGATCGTCAGCGGACGACCGTCGAGGATGCGACCGCAGAAGATCGCGACGACCCCCGCCTCGCCGTGCGGGTCCTGGCGCGGTCCGTAGACGTTGCCGAACCGCATGGCGACGGTGTCGAGCTTGTGGACGCGGCCGTAGTACGCGAGGTAGTACTCGACCGAGAGCTTCGTGATCGCGTACGGCGACTCGGGATCCTTCTTGAAGTCCTCGAAGTTGGGCGGCGTGGTGTTGTCGCCGTAGAGCGCACCGCCGGTCGACGCGAACACGACGCGCGTCCGAGGGCTCTGCTTGCGCACCGCCTCGAGCAGGTTCAGCGAGCCGATGACGTTGACGCTCGCGTCGTACATCGGATCCTCGACGCTCCGCCGCACGTCCATCTGCGCCGCGAGATGCGCCAGAACGTCCGGCTTCGTGACGCCGACCAGCTCCGCGGCCTTCGCGTCGCGGATGTCGAGCTCGTGGAACGTCGCGCCGGCCGGCAGGTTCTCGCGCTTCCCCGTGACGAGGTTGTCGATGATGTGCACCGCCCAGCCTTCGCGCAGAAAGCGCTCGGCGAGATGGGAGCCGATGAACCCCGCGCCGCCCGTGATGATGACCGTCGGCATCAGCGCTCCTCCTCCTCGGAGTGGATGACGGCGTCGGAGTCGGGGGTGCGGCGCTCGTCGAGGCCAAAGAGGTAGCGCGCCGCGTCGACGACACCGAGCCCGCGGCCGTTAGCCGCGGCCGCACGCAGTCGAACCGAGGGCTCGTGGAGGAACTTGTTCATCAGAGATTGGGAGAAGTGTTCGACTGCGGCTCGTTGCTCAGGTGTGAGATCACCGAGCCGTCGCAACGCGGCCGCGAGCTCGCGCTCGCGTACCCGGTTCATCTCGTCGCGGAATTGCGTCACCACGGGGACCGCTGCGAGGCCGGCCACCCACTGCCAGAACTTCTCGACCTCCTCGCCGATCAGTTGCTCGGCCGCCGGCAGCTCGCCGTGCCGGCGTTCGACGCTCGCGCTCACGACCGCGCGCAGGTCGTCGAGATCGTAGAGGAAGACGTTGTCCATCTCGGAGACCGCGGGATCCACGTCGCGCGGAAGCGCGATGTCCAGGATGCAGAGCGGTCGGTCACCGCGCCGCGCGAGGCCATCGCGGACCCGGTCCGCGCTCACCACCACGTGCGGCGAGGCCGTCGAGCAGAGCAGCACGTCGACGTCAGCGAGCGCGGTCCACGCCTGGTCGTAGTGCACCGCGGTCGCGCCGTAGAGTGCGGCGAGCGCCTGCGCCCGCTCGAAAGTGCGGTTCGCGACGACAGCCGCGCGCACACCCTCGCCTTGCAGCGATGCGAGCGCGAGCTCCGCCATCTCGCCAGCGCCGAGCACCATCGCGCGCTTGCCGACGAGCGAGCCGAAGATCTTCTTCGCCAGTTGCACCGCCGCGGAGCTCACGCTCATCGCCCCATGCCCGAGCGCCGTCTCGCTGCGGACGCGACCGCCGACGAGCAGCGCACTCTGGAAGAGTCGGTTGAGCACCGCGCTCGACGCTGGGCGGCTGCCTTCCCAGGCATCGCGCACCTGTCCGTGGATCTGCGCCTCGCCCACGACCAGCGAATCCATGCCGGAGACGACGCGAAAGAGATGCGTGGCCGCGTCGCGGTCGCGGCGCACGTAGCCGAACCCGCTCGCGTCGGCACCGAGGCGCTCGCCGAACAGCGACCAGACCACTGGCACCGCTTCGCGCTCGCCCTCGACGAGGTAGAGCTCCGTGCGATTGCAGGTGGACAGCAGCACCGCCTCGCGCGCGCCCGCTTCGGTGCGAACGCGCTCGAGCAGTCCGGGGACCTCGCTCGCTCGATACGCCAGCCGCTCGCGCACCTCGAGTGAGGCGCCGTGATGGCTCACGCCGACGACGATCAGCGCCATGACGCCACCCGTTCGTCGAGCTCACCGTCTTCGACCGCGTCGCAGAAGCGGGCGTCGATCACCTCGGAGGAGAGCGATCGCCAGCGCGCGCCCTGCCCTTGCGCGAGCAGCGAGCGGCGCAGCGTCACGAGATCGGACAACGCACCCGC
Source organism: Gemmatimonadaceae bacterium (assembly GCA_035265545.1). Lineage (GTDB taxonomy): Bacteria > Gemmatimonadota > Gemmatimonadetes > Gemmatimonadales > Gemmatimonadaceae > AG11. The sequence goes on from DATFOL010000475.1 coordinate 2,568, forward strand.
GTAGCGATGATCGAACCGTGCGGCGATCGCGTCGCGCACGCGCGCTGCCGCGCCTGGCACGCCGCCCGCGCTGACGCCGATCACGAGCGAGCCGGCGCGATGGGTCGCCATCGTGGCGAACGATCCCTCGTCCGGCGCATCCGCCACGTTCACCAGCCGACGCGCCGCCCGCGCCTTCGCGGCGATCGCGGCGTTGACCGATCGATCGTCCGTCGCGGCGATCACCAGCATCGAATCGCCGATGTCGGCGGCGGTATAGGCGCGCTCCTCCAGCGTGACACGATCGCTCTGCGCGAGCGCTCGCATCTCGGCGGACATCTCGCGCGCCACGACCCGAATCGTCGCACCAGCGCCGGCGAACGCAGCCGCCTTCCGCACGGCGACGGCGCCCCCGCCGACCACCAGCACCGTGAGCGCCGATCCCTCGACGAGAATGGGCAGCCCGCTCACAGAAACCGCCCTCCCCCATTGGTCTCCGCGACACGGAAGGCGACGTACAGCACGATGACCGCCGCGAACGAGAGACTCGAGTAGATCGCGGCGCGACGTGCCTGCCAGCCTCCGACGATCCGACCGAGCGCGATGCCGGACACGGCGAGCCACGCACCCATCGCCCAGATCACCTTCGGCAGACTGAGCTCGCGGTACGCCACGGAATAGGTCACCGCGAGCACGACGCCAAGCGTGAGGCCGAGCCACCCGGCGATCGCGGCGACGTGGTTCACGCGATCGAGCGTGGCGAGCGGCGGGAAGAATCGGTAGATCGCACCGAAGCGCCGTGACTTGAGCTCGCGTCGCTCGACCAGGTACATGCATCCTGCGGCCGCTGCGGTGCCGAACGCTGCGATCCCGACGAAGCTGAGCGCGATGTGAGCGAAGAGCCATGCGCCACGCGCGCCGGGCAGCTCGACGCCAGGGGTGAAGCCGATGACGTTGGCGCAGGCGGTCGGGACCGCCGCGAGCGGCGCGGTCACGAGCGTGAGGCTCACATCGCGCGCGATCAGCTCGACGACGAGCAGGGTCGCGGCGAGCACGAGGCCAGCGAACGAGAGCGATGGCCCGAGCCCCGTGAGCGGAAGCTGGCCGACCTCGCGCGCGTACACGATCAACCCCGCGAGATGCGCCAGCACGCCGGCACCGAGCAGCGCGACGACGCCGCGCACCGGTGCACCGACCGGGCGCGCAAACGGCGTCGCGGCAAGCGCCGCGGCGCCGACATAACAGGTGATGGCGACGAAGTGGGCGATCGCGGTCATGACTATCGCCCTAATCTAATGCGTGGCCACGCGTTACGGCATGCAGCCGTCCCGCGTGGCCACGAGCATCACTGCATCCGCGCGACCACCCGGATGCTCTCGCCCTTGCGGATCGCCGGTTGCTCCTGCGACGTCACCCGCGCGGTGGTGCCGTACGGCGTCACCCGGACCACCATGGCCGAACCGATCGCAACCTCGGGCAGCGTCGGCCCGTCGTCACCCCTGGGCTCGACGCGGCGGCGATAGATCGACACTTCGTCGCCGACGCGGACCCCGTCCTGCGCCTTCAGGTCGAACAGCACGAAGCTGTCGAGCGACGGGAGCACCGAGGAGCGATGGACCTCGAGCAGCTTCGCCGTCGGGCCCGATCCCTCCGGCACGGCGACCACCCGACCCTGGACACCGACGCCGGTGGTGTCGAGAGGGATGACCTTG
>DATFOL010000476.1:0-6380 GCA_035265545.1 Gemmatimonadaceae bacterium
AGCTGAAGATGGGCGACGTGACCGACTTCACCAACTTCATGGGAGCGGTGATCGACCAGCGCTCCTTCAAAAAGATCTCGGGCTATCTCGACGACGCGAAGCGGAACGCGACCGTGATCACCGGCGGCGTCGCCGAGGGACAGGACGGATACTTCGTCAAGCCCACCGTGGTGGAGACGGCCGATCCCGGCTATCGCTTGCTCTGCGAGGAGATCTTCGGGCCCGTCGTCACGGTGCACGTGTACGACGACGCGCGCTGGGAGGAGACCCTGCGCATCGTCGACACGACGTCGCCGTACGCGCTCACCGGCGCGGTGTTCGCCAACGACCGTCGAGCGGTCCGCGAGGCGATGATGGCGCTGCGCAACGCGGCGGGAAACTTCTACGTCAACGACAAGCCGACGGGCGCGGTGGTGGGGCAGCAGCCGTTCGGCGGGGCGCGCGGATCGGGGACGAACGACAAGGCGGGCTCGAAGCTGAACCTCGTGCGCTGGGTGAGCGCCCGGAGCATCAAGGAGACGTTCTCGCCGCCGACGGACTACCGCTATCCGTTCATGTCGGAGGCGTAGACTTCCAGCGCTTCGTCCAGATCAGGATCAACCCGCACTCGGCGCGGTATTGGCCGGGTGCGCCGGCCGCCTCGGCGTAGACCTCGAGCGCGGCGATGTCGTGCGGCGGCACCATGTTGATCGTCGCCTGATCCATGCCGTCGATCACCACGTTCGCCTGCTGGCAGTTCGGCCGCCCCGCCTTGGCGGCGGTGGAGTAGACCTGCGCGTTCGGGCCCCACCCGACGATGGTGAAGCCGCCGACGTGCTGGATCACCGGCGCCAGCTCGGTGGCGTGCTGCTTCGACAGATCGTTGGCGGTGAAGAAGCGGCCGGACGCGCTGTTCCGCCGGCGCCACTCGAAGTCGGCCCAGCGCGAGCGGCTCGCGACGACGCGGATCGAATCGAGCGAGACGACGCGCCGGAGCAGCACGTCCTGGCGCACGGTACGGTTGGGGCGCAGCTCGACGCCGACGTCGCCGATGAGGTAGCCGATGCGCCGCACGGCGAGCAGCTGCGTGCCGGCGGGGAGACCGTTCAGCGTGTAGCGACCGGCCGCGTCGGTGTGCGTAGCCGGCTTCGCGTTCACGACGCGGATCTCGACGTCGGCGAGCGGGCGCCCGCCGTCGCCCCGCACGACGCCGCTCACCGACGCGGTGCCGGCGAGGAGGAGCCCGGTCACGGTGTCATCCGGCGTGGGCTCGCCGTCCATGCCACGCACCGTGGCCCCCACCGAGTCGAGCGCGGCGAGCGTCGGCGCCTCGGAGACGCTGAGCGAGAGGTTTCGCACGGCCACCGCTTCGTCGCCCGAGACGGCGACGCGCACGGCATTCCCCGCGCGGCCGCCATACTGCAGCTGGATCAGGAGCCAGCTCCCGGTGGGGACGTTGCAGACGCGATACTCCCCGCGCGGACCCGTGCGCACCCAGCTCTCGTGCTGCTCGGCCGACGAGCGCAGCGTCTTGCGGTCCACCTCGATCTCCTTCCACGAGATCGCGATGTCGGCGTTCGCCAGCGGCTGCTCGGAGTCGGCATCCACGACGTGCCCCGCGATGGCGCCCGTCTCGCGCTTGACCGTCAGCCCGCGGCACACTGCGTCGCGCAGTGCGAGGCTCGAGGGCAGCGAGAACGACATGTCGGCGGTCTGGCCGGCCACGATGTTCACCTCGGCCGCCGGGAGCGAGAGCTCGAGCGAGTCCAGCGCGTCGTGAGTGAGCTGGATCATGTACCGACCGGCGGGAAGAGAATCGACGACGAATCGACCCTTCTCGTCCGGCTTCGCGCTGCGCGCGAGCGTTGGCTCCGGCTCGAGCCGCGACAGCGTGATCGACGCGCCCTTCACACCGCGAGCACGGGCGGTCTCCTTGACGATGCCCTGGATCCTCCCGACCGCGGTGGTCTGCGCGGCGAGTGGTGTCGCGAGACCGAGCGACGCGACGAGCGGCAGCGCGCGAACGGTGTGCATCCACTCGCTCGCGCGGCTGCGGAATCCGGATGTCGATGGAAGGTCGCCCATCATCGCTTCGACCAGATCATGATCACGCCACAGCCCCTGTTGTACTCTATCGGCCCAGGCTGTCCACGGCGATACACCTCTACCGTGCGGATGCTCCTAGGACGGATGAGACCGGTCAAGAAGGCCGAAGAGCTAGACCGCTCTGCAGCCTCCGCGGTCAATCGAGCACCCGCTCACCGCCGAGTCCAGAAGATGATCGTACCACACGTCGAGCGATGGCTCGGCGGAGCACCCGCGGTGCTCTGATACACCTCCAGCGCCCCCAGCATCGTGGGCGTGGGAAGGTCGGTGAGGCTCGAGATCGGCTGGTCGTCCACGAGCACGACCGGCTGACAGTCGGGATCGCGGATGCTGAGGAACCGTGCCCCGCCCCACCGCTCGTGGACCACGCGGAAGCCCGGGAGGAAGTTCACGTAGTCGGTGACGGTGTTGAGGTTCAGCTTCCGGATCTGCGCCTCGTCCAGAAAGCGGCCGCTGATCGCCTCGCGTCGCCGTTGCTCGAACTCGGGGTAGCGCCCACGCATCGCAACGACCTTCACCGCTCCGAGCATCGCGACCTTCTCCAGCTGGACGTCGAGCTTCGTCTGGTGATCGTTGCGCAGGTCCACCGGCCCGCGCGCGACGCCGTACCCGAACTGCCGCACCTCGAGCTCCTGGGTCCCCGCGGGAAGCCCGGAGAACGCGTAGGCGCCCCGCTCGTCCGCCCGGCCGCTCGCCGCGGTGCCGAGCACCCGAACCTGAGCGCCCGCGATGGGTTGGCCGCTGGCGTCGCGCACGACGCCCGTGAGCCGCGCCGTCCCCGTAGGCAGCGGCCCCGTGTCGGCGGCGGTCGCGAACCGCGACGCGCCAGCGGCGCTGAACGACACGTCGCGCACGAGCACACCCACGGCGTCGGAGATCCTCATCCGCAGCACGGCGCCCGCGCTCCCGGCGTGCTGCACCTGAACGAGCAGCGGGTCGTTCGTCGGAAGTCCACAGAGCCGATACTGTCCGGATGCGTCGACGGCGACCTTCGCGGCGCGATCGTCCGCGACGATGGCGTTCGCCGAATCGACCGCGAGATCGCTCCACGCCACGGCGACCTGGGCGCCGGCGAGCGGCTTCCCGGACTCGGCGTCCGTGACGAGACCGAGCAGCGCGCCGGTGCCGTCGACGAAGGAGACTCCTGGGCAGGCGAGGGCGCGGAATGTCGCCGCCGAGGGGACCGCGAGCTCCACGCGCGTCGACTTGTCCGGCGAGACGTCCACCACCGGGGTACGGCCGCCATACTGGAGCGAGTCGAGCATCGCGCTGGTGAATCGCACGGCGTAGCGTCCCGCGTCGAGCGACTCGAAACGGAAGCGCCCGCGCTTGTCCGTCGTGGCGACGAAGGTCGTCTCGCGCGCTCCGCCGAGCCGGGTCGCGCTCACCGTCGCGCCGACCAGCGGGCTCACGTGGACGCTGTCGATGACGTCGCCCTCGATCGCGCCGGAGGCCCGCTGGGCGGCGAGCGGGGAGCCTAGGCAGACGAGCAGAGCGAGCGCGGTGAACGGGCGCATGTGCGGCGCGGTGTAATGGTCGGGAGAAAGGCGACTCGCGTCGGCGGACGTGAGGCGCGCGGCCGGCGGCAGCGCCGCTTCCGCCAAATTGGGATGCATGGGCAAGGCTAGGCAAGCGATTCCGGCCCTCGCAATCGTACATTCTACCTATGCCCAGATATCGCTATCTCACCGCCGACGTGTTCACCGAGGTTCCGTTCGGCGGCAACCAGCTCGCCGTCTTCCCCGACGCGCGGGGCATCCCGGAGCACCGCCTCCAGGACGTCGCGCGCGAGTTCAACTTCTCCGAGACGACGTTCGTGTACCCGCCGTCGGATCCGGCGCACACCAGACGCGTGCGGATCTTCACACCGGGCAACGAGCTGCCGTTCGCCGGCCATCCCACCGTCGGTACCGCGCACGTGCTCGCCACGACGGGCGAGGTTCCTCTCACCGGCGCGCGTACGTCCATCGTGCTCGAGGAGCGCGTTGGTCCGATCCCGGTGACGATCCGCGCGGACGGCGGCGGTCCCGTCTACTGCGAGCTGTCCGTGGTCAAGCTGCCGGAAGAGGGCCCTCCCGCTCCGTCGCGCGAGGCACTGGCCGATGCGATCGGCCTCGCGCCGGACGACCTCCTCGACGCCGAGTGGCAGCCGCGCGGCTGGTCGTGCGGTGTGCCCTACCTGTTCATCCCCGTGCGCGATCGCCTCGCGGTGGCCCGCTCGCGGGTGAGGCCCGACGCCTGGGAGCGTGCGCTGCCAGGCACCTGGGCGCCCGAAGTGTTCGTCTTCTCGCGTGACGGCGAGCGAGCCGGATCCGATCTCCACGGCCGGATGTACGCGCCCGGGTTCGGGATTGGCGAGGATCCCGCGACGGGGAGCGCCGCGGCGGCGCTCGCCGGCTATCTCGCGCGGCGCGAGCCGCGCCGCGACGGCACCCTGCACTGGCGGCTCGAGCAGGGCTTGGAGATGGGCCGGCCGAGCATCCTGGAGATCGAGGCCGACGTCGCCGGCGGCGAGATCACGGCCGTCCGCGTCGGAGGCGCCACGGTGATCGTGTGCGAGGGGACGATGCTGATCGACGGCTAGACGCCGGCGTCAGCTGTCAGTTTCGCTGAGCAGTCGCAACGCATCGGCGTTGACCCAGCCTCGCTCGGGGAATCCGCGAGCCCACTCCGCGGCCGTGACGTCCCGCGCCTCGTGCCAGCGCGGCTCCGCGCACCAATCCAGAAACTTGCGGAGACTCGCCCGCACGTCCGTCCTGGCCCCGCGCGCGATCAGCGCCTGCGCGAGGGCGCCGTCAGCACCGGGGTGGCCGAGCACCGCATTGAACATCGGGGTGTGCCCGCCGAAGCCATCCGCATCGACGTCTGCGCGGGCATCGACGTCGGCTCCGCGCGCGAGCAGCCAATCGAAGATCGCCCTCTCCTGGAAATCGATCGCCAGGTGCAGCAGGGTCGTTCCATCGATCGGTGTCCAGTGCATGCCGGAGCGTGCCCCGTCCTCGCACCCGAGCTCGGGCGGGTAGATCTCCCGCAATGTGAACCGTCGCGCGAGCATCGACGGATCGCGGCGTAGATGCTTCTCCAGATCGGCCACGCTGCCGCGGTGGAACGCCATGATCGGTGTATCCGGCAGGTCGTAGCCGTGCCGCGAGAAGGAGTCGAGGATCGCGTGCTTGCCGGCGGGATTTCGCCCGTACGTCCCCAACACCAACGCGATCGGAGCGAGCCGGTCACCGTGTTCGTTCGTGAGCGGAGCACCAAGATCGACGAGAAACTCGAAGCCGGCGACGTTCAGCGTCTCGCACGAGCCCATGATGATCCCGGGCGCCAGCGTCGCGCCGTGCGCGTGCAGCCAGCGTGCACATTCGATCTGTCCCTGGAGCAGCGCGCGATCGAACGCATGTTGGAAATCGCGTGCGCCCAGCTCCGCCAACAGCTCGATCAGCTCGAGCCGGCCGAGGTTCGCCGCATGGCTCATCGGCGGTCCCCAGTTCCCGCTCACCAGCGGCACGTGCAGCAGTTGCGGCTCGGACCGAACGATCCGCACCACCGCATCGCGATCACCCGCACGGATCGCGAAGGCCAGGGCGCGGGCCGGAGAGTTCGCGTCGATCCGCTGCTTCAGCTCGGCCCAGTGCGCGAACCCATACTCGCGCGCGATGACGAGCTGCGCGTCGGCCAGACGGAACGGCGCCGTCGCGATCGCCTGGTCGTCAGAGGTCGCGAATCTCGGGTGTCGGTGGCGGATGCGCTCGAGCGCATCGCCGTCCCCCGTCCGCCAGTCGGCGAGAAGCTCGCGTGCCTCGCGCTTCGGAACGTCGAGATGCGGCCGATCGGGCAGCCCGCGTGATACCGTTGCCATAACCCTTCCTCCATGGGAGCGCCCGCCGCGCCTTCGCGCGGAGGCCGGTCGTCACGGCCGCGGCCGGGCGTGCATCCCCGCGGCCACCACGCCGACGCAGGCGCCGACCGCGACGAGCGCGAGCCCGGCATACGACAGATACCGTGCCCGGTCCGCGGCGACGAGCGCGCCAGGTGGGCCCGGATTGCTGCGGCTGTACTGCGAGATCGAGTGCAGCTTCGTGGCCGCCACGAGGTACAGGACCACGCCACCGACGATCAGCAGGAGCGCACCGAAGTCGATCATCCGATCACGCCGAGAAACGGAGCTCATGAGGGTCGAATATGCGTGCGCGGCGACGCGTCGTCATGGGTTGCTTCGGCCGCCACGCCTGGCGAGCTTGCGAGTCCGACCTTCTCCTCCTTCGCCCACGATGACCTACCGTATTCTCGTC
>DATFOL010000477.1:0-2796 GCA_035265545.1 Gemmatimonadaceae bacterium
AGCGCGGAGCCCAGGGCGCCCAACAGCATGGGCCCATAGAACAGCCAATCGGCGTAGCGCTCCATGAGCGTCGTTTCTTCCCCGTCGTAGTACACCTTCGCACCGGGATGCACGGGAATGATCGCGTCCTTGTCCGTGCTAGCCGCTTTGATGAGGGTGGCGATTGCTGAGTCGGCGCTGACTTTCTGCCGCTCCTCGAAAAGCGATCGCGTGAGCAGGCTGACGACGTCGCTGGGCACGTTGCGGTCGGCGACGAGGTAGGTCGCGACCTGCAGGGTGGTGACGCTTTCCTCCGGCAGCATCGGAGAACCGCCGAACTGGCCCGCGGCGATTTCGCCGGCCTCGTAGGCGGGCGCCATTGCAGCGATGGCCGCTGCGTCTTCGATCGGCACGAACGTGAGCTTGCGGCGGCTCGCGTTCGTGACTGCCAGCCAGGTTTCGCCAACTCGCGAAAACCGGGTGGTCGGGACCACGAAGAGCAGGGCGTCGACGGCTTTTTCTCGCACGCTGGCCATGACCACCGCCGGAGACACTGCGAGCGTTTTGGTCTCCCCCTTCACCGCGTAGTGCTTGCGCAGGGTGGCGAGGAGTGCGTCGTTCGCGCCGGGCGGCCCGAGCAAACCGATCGTTTTCCCCTTCAGGTCACCAAAGTCGTCGATCTTCGTCTTCTCGGGCGTGACGATGACAACCGGGTCCGTGTGAAGAATGGCGATTGCCCTGATGCGCTCAGTGGGCGGCGCGTCGGCCCGCATCACGGCGAGTTCCGCCTCCCCGTTAATCAGCTTGCCAAGGGCTTCATGGGGTCCGGGGGCCGGCTCGAGGGTGATGCGGACGTTCTTCTTGTTCGCCGTTAGAGCGCGTCCGAACGCCGCCATCAACTCGGCGTCCGCGAAGCCCGGCGGGCCGACCGCGACCTTTAGGATGGTGGGCTTGGACAAATGCATCCACGCGGCCGCCGCAACTGCGCTTGTCACGGCAACGGCCGCCATCAAAATGATCCAACGCCAGCCCTTGCTCACGAAACCTCACATCGCCAGGGGCGCACGCCGCGCAACGCCAGTTCGGGATCGCATTCCACGGCCTCCTGAGCTAGCGAGAAGCTTCACGATCAGCAATCCCAAGAATGGATGCCGCCGCAGGGCGCCCCCCGGCAGCGACGTATAGGACCCCGAGCAGAACCCACGGGAAGAAGCATCCTCGCGGTTAACGCACCCGTCCGTGGCCGTCACACCACTACCTCCGACCACCAGAGCTGAAACCGAGAGCTCCGATTGAGGCGAGATGCTCGAGGGTCCTGCGCAGCACCTCGAACAGCACTGCGGTCGACCAGCCGAACATCAGGATGCCGTTCATCGCAGTAATCGGCCCCGTCAAACGCCATGCTTCCACCGGCATAACATCGCCGTAGCCGAGGGTGGTGTAGTTGACGAACGCGAAGTAGAGGAGATCGGTGCCCGCAGGCGCCGCACTGACGATGCTATATGTGAGCGCCCAGACGAAGACCTCCACCGTATGCGCCATCATCAGCAGCGCCGCGGTCGCGACCATCACGGCCATTAAATGCCGTTTTGGCCGCGCCGTGGGTCGCAGGCCCGCCGAGCGGGCGATGCCGACGACCCCAACCGTAACCAGGGCATGGATCATTATGTTGACCACACTCACCAGGGCGCTAGTCAGGAAGGGAAGCACATCGGCTCTTTCGCTGAGATTCTCCGGCGACCACACATGTAGTCGGATGCTACGCAGGCTTTAGAGTACGGCCCCGACTGTAGCGCGACGGCGGCGCTCGCGCCAACGGCCGTTCGAGAGCTCGCGTCTAAGAAATTTCGTCGTGGTTTGGCTGCACACCGCGGGGTGAGGTCCTGCTGCGAGCGATTAGTCGGGGTGCCACCCCGGAGGCAGCGGTGAGGCAGCGCGCACGCTATCCGACGCGCTTCGGACTATGCGTACGCGAGGAGCCCTGCTCCGGCCGCGACGAGGCGCTACCGCCTCAGCCTGCGCTAGCCCAGGCCGCCCTCCACCGAGAGCTTCGTCGGCTTCTTCGACCGTGAGGAGTGCCGTTGTTGTGTGCGGATGAGACCGGATCATGTGGCCGAGCCACGTAGTCGTTCGCTGTTGCGCAAATCCTGCTCCGAATGAAGAGGTGGCAAATTTGCGAATTCCTAGAACAAGAGTCACGCTCAAGCGCCCACGCGCTAGCCGCGCTCTGGCTGTGGGCATCTGTCCGCTGGCGACGCGTAAGATGCCCGCGACGAACTGGCACATTGGCAATCAAGGATGACAAGCATGATCGGCCGCAATCGAACACAGCAGGTAGCAGCATGGTGCGTCGCCTGTCTGGTTGGGCTTATTTGCACTCCCGTACAGACGTGGGCGCAGGTTTCCGCCGAGGACGAATGGCGCGCGTTCCAAGGGACATGGACTGCGGTTGGCAAGCGCCACGTCATCCCTCTTGGCGACGATCGACGGGCTTCCATAGCGGACTTCGATGGATCGTTGATGCTCACCGGACCCTCACGACCGGCGCTGGGATTCCGCGCGGAAGCTATCGTGTTTAGTGACAGCGTCACCGGGATGGTAGGCCGTGCTGTCTGGACGGATGAGCGGGGCAATCAGCTCTTCAGCGAGCTTCGGGGTGAAACCACGGCCACGGGCAGCCGGCTCTTCGGGACGTTCCACGGTGGCTCCGGGCGTTACACGGGCGCGACCGGTTCCTACGAATTCTCTTGGCGCTTCTTACTCGAGGTCGAGGACGGCACAGTGCAAGGTCAATCCATGGGCCTGAAGGGTCAGGTG
>DATFOL010000478.1:0-6672 GCA_035265545.1 Gemmatimonadaceae bacterium
CAGATCGTGCGTGCCGCACTCGAGTCGGTGGCCTTCCAGACGCGCGACCTCGCGCGTGCATTCGCCGAGGACGGCGTACCGATCCGCACCCTCCGAGTGGACGGCGGCATGGCGGCGAACGACTGGTTAATGCAGACCCTCGCCGACCAGCTCCGCATCCCCGTCGAGCGGCCGGTCGTGCTCGAGACCACGGCGTGGGGCGCGGCGAGGCTGGCGGGGATGCACGCCGGCGTGTATCCCGCGCTGGGCGAGAAGGGAGTGCGTCGCGTCGAGCGGACGTTCACGCCGCGCGGAAACGCAACCGAGAGCGACGCGCAGCACGATGGCTGGATGCGCGCGATCGCGCGCGTGCGCTCGTAGCGCGGGCTACTTTCGCGGCACCGACTTCGCGATCTCGATCCAGCGCGCCAGCGCCGCGAACCAGAGCGGCTGCTTGTTGTAGGTGTCGGATACACGCTGAGCGGCACCGAGTAGCAGATCATGCCGTACCCCATCCCTTCCTCGTAGCCGGAGGGCAGGTGCTCGCGTATCACCCGGCGCACGCGCTCGAGCTCCGTGCGCCGATCCTCCGGGAGAGACGCGAGGTACTCCGTCACCGAGGTGCGTGGATACGTCTTCGCCGGCACGTCAGAGCACGCGTCGTGGCTGCGCCGTAGTGCGATCACCGGTGTTCGGCGTGCCCGATGGCTCGATGAGCAGCACGTGCGCCTCCTCCTTCGCGACCGGCCGGTGCTCCACCCCTCTCGGCACGACGAACAGGTCGCCGGCCCGGAGCGTCACGCTGCCGTCGCGGAGCTCGATCACCAGCTCGCCGCGGAGGACGAGGAAGAGATCGTCCGTCTCGTCGTGCTTGTGCCAGACGAACTCACCCTCGGTCTTCACCACCATGACGTCGTGGCCATTGAACTCGGCCACTGTCCGCGGCTGCCAGTGCTCGGTGAAGGCCGCGAGCTTCTCGGCGAGGTTGACAGGACGATGCGCGTCGCGGCGCGGCGCGCTCGCTTCGGACACTAGTCGCGAAGCGGGATGCCAGTCACGACGCCGTTCCGGTCCTGCCACGACGCGTACGAGATCAGCTCGGTGCGGCTCGGGAAGCCGAGGTTCACCTTCTTTCCGTCCTCGACGAAGTAGACGAGGATGAGCGGAATGCTGTTGGACCCCGAGTTCGGCAGGCCGAACCGCTCCTCGGCCAGCGTGGGGGTGAGCGACTTCGTGATCCCCGGGAGCATGCTCTCCAGGGTGCGGCTTTCCGTACCGCCACCGCCGGCTGGTCTGCCGGTCACCCTCTCGGTGCCCTTGCAGCCGGCAGCGGCGAGGGCGAGCGAGAGGCCAAGCGCGTAGGTGAGTCTGCGAATCATCTTGGTCTGCGGTTTCTGCGGGACGAAATGACATCGGCGCGGACAGCGCCATCGTCCAACGTCGAATCTTCCTGGAAACGGACCCCGCCGCCAGTGCCCAGGTTACGCCGGGACCGCGTGCCTGACGGGACCGGCGAGGGCCAGCGCCACCTCGATGGCCGTCGCGCAAACGCGGCCGTCGACGTCGTACTCCGGGTCGTAGGCGGTGATGGCTCCGGCCCCGATCCGGCAGCGACGGCCCGCGGTCGCGATTGCGCTCAGGAGCTCCCGCGCCGAGAGGCCGGGCCCGCCAGCATACGCGTTCGCCTGCCCCTCGCTCGCATCCAGCACGTCGAGATCGACGTGAACGTAGAGCTGGTCCACCCGGCCGGCGAGCGCCTCGAGCGCCGAATCCAGTCGTGCGTGGACCTCGGGGGCGCCGATGTGGGTCACCGCGCTCGCGGCGAGCAGCTTCGCCTCCGCGGGGTCGAGATCCCGGCCGCCGACCAGCACCACGTTCTGCTCGGCCACCGGCACGAACCCGGGCACCGTTGCGGCGAGGGCCGTCCAGCACCGACCCACCGCGGTCGCCATCGCCATCCCGTCGAGGAATCCGCCGACGGTGGACTCTGGTGTGTTGAAATCGCCGTGCGCATCGAACCAGAGCACGCCCGTTGTGCCTGCGCCGAGTCCGGCGATCGTGCCCACGCTGGAGATGCAGTTGCCGGCGATGGTGAGCGGGAACGCTCCACGCGCCCGAGCGGAGGCGACCTCGCCGGCGAGCTGCCGATCGAGGTCGAACGCGGTCCCGATCTCCGCCACCCAGCTGCCATCGGAGGGCACGAGCTCGCGAACCTCGACGCGTCGGCCCGCCTCGCGGAGGCGGTCGAGAAGCCCCCGCGCTACCAGATGCGTCGGCCCCGCGCCCATGCGTCGGCCGCGATGCGCCGAGTCGAATGGGACGGTCGTGACCTGAACGTCGGCGCCGCGAGCCTTCACTCGGCGCGTATGGTCATCGGCGCCCTTCGCGAGCTGAGGAGCAGCATGTCCGCAATCCGCCACGCCGACGAGGAGTCGGCGCGGAGCGCGGCGACCATGGTGTGCCCGCACGCGGGACCGCAGTCCCAGCGAGCGAACACCACGGCCTCGTTGCCCGACGGGGTGAAACCGACCGGAGAGAAGCGCAGCACGCCGGCGGCGCCGCGATTGTAGTACTGGAACTCGCCCCACATCCCCTCGGTGCTCCACGACACGGGGAGCTGGCGCGTCGGGATCGCGATGATCTGCTCGTGCCCGTCGGCGATCGCGTGCAGGTCGACGGTGTCGGCGGCGTGCTTCAGCAGCGCGGCGTTGGCCGCACTCGCACGCGCCGAGTCGGCCACCGCGGCCCACCAGGGCGACTCGATCCCCCAGCGCCGCTCGAGCGGGGCGCAGTCGACCCCCGCGCACCCCGGATCGAGCGACGTCTCGACGACCGCGATCGGCCGTCCCGTCGATCGGACGTAGGTCGATTCGGTGAGCACGCGGTAGATCGCGAGCTCCGCCGGGCTCGCCAGACGGCGCTGTGGAGTCGGGCGCAGCACGGGGGGCTGGCGGCACGATACGAGTGCGGCGGCGAGCACGAGTGCGCAGAGCAGGCGGCGATGCAGCATGACGAATAAGATTCCAGAATGAACGACGAGCCTCAAGTACGCCCAACGGCCGATGTCCTGTCCGACGTCGCGCAGGCGTACGACCGCTGGTCGCGTCGCTACGACGACGACCACAATGCAACACGCGATCTCGACGCGCGTGTCGTCCGACAATCACCACTGCGCGTCGTGGGAGCGCGCGTCCTCGAGCTCGGCTGTGGCACGGGAAAGAACTCCGAGTGGCTCGCCTCGCAGGCACGCGACCTCGTGGCACTCGATTTCTCCCCTGGCATGCTCGACGTCGCGCGCCGCCGCGTCCGCGCGACCCACGTGCGCTTCGTCGAGCACGACATCACGCACCCGTGGCCGGTCGAGCCAGCCTCGATGGACATCGTCGTGGGCAACCTCGTACTGGAGCACGTGCGCGATCTCCGGCCGGTCTACACCGAAGCGGCGCGGGTGCTCCGCGCGGGCGGACAACTCTTCGTCTGCGAGCTACACCCGTACCGCCAGCTGCGTGGCGGCCAGGCGCACTTCGAGGACGCCGAGACCGACGAGATCGTTCCGGTCACGGCGTTCCGGCACTCGGTAAGCGAGTACGTGAACGGCGCGCTCGACGCAGGCTTCACCCTGCGAGCGCTCGGCGAGCATCTCGAGGAGAACGCTGCGCCGGAGGCGGCGCCGAGGCTGTTGTCGGTGCTGTTCGAGCGCTAGCGGCGGAGGCGTAGCGAACTGCGGTCGTGCGAGCATCGAGGCGCTGGGGCGCCGGGAGTTTCACGCGAGGCGCGGAGGAAACGGCGCGCTGCTGTTCTCCGCGCCTCCGCGCGAAACACGTTGCGGTACCGGCTTTCCGCACATGCAGTTCCCCCGCGAGCTCAGAGATCTTCACGCTTCCGCGTGAAGTCTCCTGCCCTTCCCCAGTTCGCGCTCGAAGAACCGCGCGACATCCTACCGCGACGGCGCGGCGTTGTACTGGGTGGACTGCCCCTTCGGAATGCTGAGCGACTCCCACGGACCTGCGGCGTGGATCCGGGCGAGCAGGACGATCTGACCCACGTGATACGCCAGATGCGCGAGTGAGCGCGAGAGGGCGGCGTGCACCGTCATCGGTTGCTGGCGGATCGTCACCGTGCGTTCGAGGTCGGCGTCCGTGAGCGGCGCGAGCGCCTCGTCGAGCGCGGCGAAGCCCTTCGCCCACAGCTCGGTCACCTCGGCGCGCGTGTACGGGCGCTCGTCGAACTCGCGGTCGCGGTCGCGGTTCGGCTTCTCGCCATCCTCGGTGAGGAAGTTGGTGAACCGTGAGATCAGGTTGCCGCTCATGTGGCGGACGATCATCGCGGTGGAGTTCGTGTCCGGCGCCGGCACGCGATTCAGCTCGGCGTCCGGCATCTGCGCGAGTGCCTTCTCGGCGAGCTGGCGATAGCGGGCGTATTCGCTGCGGAAGTCGGCGATGAGCATGGTCGGCATTTCAGTGGAGGTGTGAGCCCTGCTCGGACGAGTGCGCAGGACACGCCGATCGCGACGAGCCAGGGTATCTCTAATTCTAGAGTCTCTCGTTACGCCGTGGAGTCTCGCCCACCTGCTCATTATTCCTCCACGAGCGAGACCGCCTGCGCGAGTACGAGGTCGAGCCTGCTGTGCCTGAACCGCACGACGCCGCGCGAGTCGAGGACGTAGTACTCCGGCGTGGCCCACTGACCGAATGCCTGGCGCGCTGCGTTCGACACATCGAAGTAGACGGGCACCTTTGCGGGGTTCTGCGTCAGGTAGTCGGCGACCTCCTGTGTCGGTGCCTCGGCGGTGATCGGCACCAGCGCCATGTCACGCTCGTCGAGGCGCGCACGCAAGTCGCCAAGGCGAGCCATCTCTTGCCGAGACGGCGCGCAATGCCGCGACCAGAATGTCACCACGCTCACCCGCTCGCGCGTCAGCTGCCGTAGCGTGGTCGGGCGATTGGCCGCATCGACGAGCGCGATCTCCCGTGGGACCACAGTGCGTGTCGCAGCTCGAAGGAAGTAGGTGCGCATTTTCTGCCGCGCCTCGGCAACGAGCGCCGTCCACCGCGCATCTCCGAGCATCGTTCGGCCCTGGTCTGCGAGCGAGTCGACGGTGGCTTTCGGCGTGCCGGGATCCGCGGCCAGTCGAGCCGCCACGTCGAGGGCGCGTGCAGTATCACCGGTGGTGAGCAGCGCAGGGGCGGCGCGGCGGAACAGGCCGAGGTCCCAACCGCCGCCCGTCGCACGTGAGAACGCATCACGCGCGGCGGCCGTGTCGCCCGCGCTCAGGCGCAGCTCGCCGAGCATGGCGAACACCCATCGAGCCCGAGCACTGTCAGTGGCAGCAGCCTGCGCGCGGTTCGACTCGAGCGCCCGGCGGCTGTCGTCGGGCACGAGCAGGTGGATCGCCAGCGCTTCGAGCCGCTTGATGGCCGCGGGCCGAAGGGCTCGCTCGCCAGAGATCTCGCGATAAACGCCCTCGGCGGCGGCTGGAGTCAGGGTCACCCTTCGGTCTGCCCAGCTAATGCGTGCGTCGCCCGTGTCCTCGGCCATGCGCGCGATCTGGAAGCCGACCATCGCGCCGACGCGATCTCCGCGCCCAGTGCCCGACCAGAATCGCTCTGCAAGCGCGAGCGCCGCGCGCGCCGAATCGCGCCCCTGCATCGCGAGGTCGTTGAGACGCCACCACCGCGCCTGCACCGCGTCCGGCTCAGCCGGGTCCTCGCGCGTCACGCGCTCGCGCACCGGGCGCCAGCGATCGCGGACCGCGCGGCCATGCGGATCGTCGCGCTCCGTTACCTGAGCGGCATATGAGAGCAGACCGTCCACGATAGCGAACGGTGGATTGGCCGTGGTGGCCCATCGCCTGTTCATGCTGTCCAGTCGCGCGCGATGCTCGTGCAGACGCCTTTGCGACTCGCCGAGGTTGTAAGTCTCAATGGCGTACAGATTGGCCCACGCTTCCGGCCGTTCGGGATACAGTTCTGCGCGCCGACGCGCGGTGGCGACTGCCAGCTCCATGTTCCGGCCGATCAGATCGTTCTCGCGCTGGATGAGTGCATCGTAAGTCGGTCGACCGCCGGGCCCGTGCACCAGCAGCTCCCACAGTGCGCGATCGTGGTCGTCCACCTGGTGGCCCGCTTGGTCCTCGACGGCGAAGACCGCGTACACCACGGAGTCGGGAAGCGCGACGACTCCCTCGTACACTCCGTCCGCACTGGCGTGCAACACCGCCGCCATGCGCTGGCTGGTGCCCCAGTCGTAGCTTTCGTCGCTTCGCGTCCGGTACCGTGCACGAAGCCGGAGCGTGCGCTCGCCACTCAGCCGCGCCGGCGCGCGGAAGCGAACGTGAACGGAATCGCGAGCCCCGGGCGCAGCGGGCGAGAACTCGAGCACGCCACTCGTGCTTCCGGCTTGCGCCTCGCGCACGGGACGCGCCATCCACAATGCGACGGCGACGGCGATCATAGCAGCCGCGGCGATGAGGACGCTCGAGGGGTGGATCGCGCGCGGTCTCGCCGGGTCGGAGAACGTGGGCAGAATGACGCGTTCGCCCGCGTCGATGCGAGCGTGGATGCGATCGAGCAGGTCCGGTGACGGAACTGGATCCGGCAGCGCGCGCGCGGAGTCCGCGAACGCGCGAATCTCCTGGAGTCGCGCGCGACAATCTCCGCACGAGGCGAGATGCTCGCGGGCACCCGAGCTCGC
>DATFOL010000479.1:0-8306 GCA_035265545.1 Gemmatimonadaceae bacterium
GCGGGCGCGGATTCGATCGCCGTCATGCCGCTCGTCGCGGTCTCCGACTCGTCGCTCGCGCGGCTGGGCCAGGACCTGGTCGTCACGCTGAGCACGAACCTCGACGGCGTGGGCTCGCTGCACACGGTGGACGCGATCACGCTGCTCATGCGCGCGCGCACGGCGCCGTCGCCGATGCCCATCGCCGAGGCGCGAAAGCTGGCTCGCGAGCTCGGCGCGCGGAGCGTGCTCACAGGAACGCTGATTCACGACAACGACCGCGTGCGCGCCACGGTCGCGCTGCATCGCGTCGACGGCGACTCGGCGATCGCGCGAGCAACGGCGGTCGCCGCGCCGCGCGACGTCGCCGCGCTCACCGACTCGCTCACGTGGGGGATCCTGCGGCAGGTGTGGCAGCGCGGGACGCCCCCGTCGCCGGTACTCACCGGGTTGACGACGAAGTCGGTGGACGCGCTGCGCGCCTTCCTCGACGGCGAGCGGCAATTCCAGCATCTCGAGGCGGCGCAGGCCCTCGCCAGCTACCGCCGCGCGTTCGAGCTCGACTCCAACTTCGTCCAGGCGTATCTGCGCCACGAATACGTGAATCAGTGGCAGGTCAGCCCGCAGCACGACTCCACGGCACGCGCGCGGCTGCTCGCGCTGAAGGATCGGCTTCCCGAGCGCGAGCGGTCGTGGCTGGAGACGGAGGAGCTGTATATCCCGTTCCCGGAGAAGGTCGCTCGGTGGAAGGCCCTCGCCGAGCGCTATCCCGACTACCCGCCCGTGCTGATGTCGGCGGCGGATCCGATCATCCATTCGGGGCCGATGTTCGGCATCCCGATCACGGAGGCTCGTCCGTACCTCGATCGGCTCGAGCGGCTCGTGCCCGACCACGGCGACACCCGCTTCCACGTCGCCCTGGTGCAGATCGCGGTCGGGAGCGCCGACTCCACGGCGAACGCCGTGAGGCACGCCGCACGCGTCATGGGATCGTCGTGGCGGCCCATCCTCGGCTGGGTGGCCGAGCAGTACGATGCGTACGCCCGCGGCGCCCCGCGCCCGGCGGGGGAGAGCGTCCTCGCACTCGGGCGGACGCTCGCGACGCGGGCACGCGGCGGCTACGTGGGCCGCGTGCTGACCGGAACGGCCGGCATGGACAGCCCGACCGCGCGGTGGCGACTGGAAGCGTTGGAGCAGATCCGCGCGGCGGGACTCTACTCGGGCGACCTGGAACTGGAGTCCACCTTCGGCGAGGGCCTCGTGCGCAGCCAGCGCGGCGACTGGGCCGGTGCGCTGCGCGCGCTGCGCCGCACGGAGGGCTCGAGCCTCCACTTCTCCGAGCGGATGGCGAGCGCGCGGGTCGCGACGTTCGGGGCGTGGGTGGGAGCGGTGGAACTCGAAACGGCCGACGGCTCGCTGCGGCGGGTGCGCGCAATGCCGTCCGACGATGTGCTGCCGGTGGATCTGGTGGAGCTGCGCTGGCTCGACGGGATGCTCGGCGTGCTGGCTGGGGACGAGCCGCGCGCGCGGCGCGCGCAGCGGGAGCTGCTCGCCGACACATCGAACGTCGCCCGGCGCGCGGCGCGCTCGATCGCCGGACACTGGCTCGCGCGCACGGACGCCGAGGCGGGGGCGGACACGCTGCTCGCGGCGAGCGATGGGGCGATGCGCGAGGGGCTGCCTCTGCTGCTCACCGTCGAGGGGATCGACCGGCTGGTGGTCGCGCGCGCCCTGCGACGTCGCGGCTCGCCGGCGGAGGTCGAGCGCTACCTGATGTGGGTCGACGGATGGATGCCGGTAGCGCGGAACACGAGCGCGAAGCTGACTCTCCAGCCGCTCGTGCAGTACGAACGCGCTCTCGCGGCGGAGGACGCCGGCGACCGCGCCGCGGCGGCGTACCGGCTTCGGCGGTTCGTGGCGAATTACGACCAGCCGCCGCCCGCGCACCGCGCGTTGGTCGAGGATGCGAAGCGCCGGCTCGCGCAGCTCGTGGCGACGGACGCGCCGGCGCCACGAACCGTCGCACCCAGGTGAGCACGCGGACGGAGGCATGCCGATGACGAGGAGCGGACTGAGGGCGAATCGCCTTTTCTTCGCCTACTTCCTCGATCGCCCACTCGCTCTTGCGACCCGCCTTGTTGACAGTATTGTATACACTAAAACCCAGCTCCATTTCCTCCGATCTCTACGCTTCGTGAGGCTCAGGATGACGCCGATCAGACTCCTCGTCGCTGTCGCGCTGATGCTGTGCGTCGCGCGCCCGGCCACTGCGCAGTCCGACCGTAGCGGACGCATCGAGGGCACGGTGAGGGACAGCGCGCACGCCCGCCCGCTCGCGGGCGCACGCGTCGTCGCCGTCGGTACCGGATTGCTGACCGAACGACCGCGCGAGGCGACGAGCGACTCGGCTGGCAAGTTCCACATCGATTCCCTGCCCATCGGCCGCTACTTCGTCGGCTTCGAGAGCCCGCTGCTCGACTCGCTCGAGATCGTCGTTCCGCCGCGCGCGGCGACCATCGCCGCCGGTGGCCCGACGACGGTCAATCTGGCGACGCCGCCCGCGGTGAAGCTTCGTGAGGCACTCTGCCCTGGCGTCCCGCTCCCCGAGGGGACTGGTGTCGTGTACGGCCGAGTGGTGAGCGCGGAGACGGAGAGCCCGCTGGCCGACGTGGTGGTCGCCATTCTCTGGCGAGATCTCTCCCTCTGGGATTCGAGTGATCACAAGACGCTGCGCCCGGTCAATTCCCAGGTCACGGCGTCGGTGAGCACCGACCGCGGCGGCTGGTATCGCGCGTGCGGCGTACCGAGGGGTGCGTGGCTATGGATGCAGCTCCAGCGCGAGGGTCGTGTCGGGCCGGTGCTGCACATGTCCGTCGAGGACACGCTGGGGATCGCGATTCGCCACGTCTCCCTCTCGTCGTCGGCGACGCGCGACAGTGCCTTCGCCGTGAGCGACACGAGCACCGCGCCCTTCACCGGTACGGCGGCGCTCACGGGCGTCGTTCGTGGCGCCGCCGGAACACCCGTTCCGTCGGCCGAGGTGCGCGTGCGCGGCACGCGGAGCACGGGGATGACGGACGCGCTGGGCAGCTACACGCTGAGCGCCCTGCCAGCCGGCACCCACGAGCTCGAGGTCCGGCGCATCGGGTACGAGGCCGCTGAGACATGGGTCGAGCTGCGCAGCGGAGCGACGACGACGCGCGACCTTCGGATGCGGCGCATCGTGAACCTGGACTCGATCCGCGTCGTGGCGACACGAACGCGGTACCGCGATTTCCAGCGGCATCGCGAGCAGTCGATGGGCGGCATCTTCCTCGGCCCCGAGGACATGGCGCGGCAGCATGTCGCGTTTCCGAGCGACATCGTCGAGAAGATCCCCGGCTTTCGCGTCGTTGGCTACGGTCCTTCGGCGGTCGTCGTGGCCAACCGCGGGGAGGGGTACGGCCGGTGCGAGGCGAACATCGTGATCGATGGCGCGGAGAACCGCTCGATCAACGAGCTGATCGTGGCCGACGTCGGCGCGATGGAAGTGTACCGCGGGGGGTACCCTGCTCAGTGGACAGACAGACGCGGCTGCGGCACGATCGCGATGTGGACGAAACGGTAGCCGCCCCGACGCCAGTAGTCATCCAGGGCGAGTCTCTCTGTCGTGGGCCGAGCCGGCGCGCGGATCCGCGAGGATCGCAGCCATAGCACGGTATCTCCTCACCCGCGCCGACGGCACGACCGCGCCCAGCGCGGTAGCAGGTCGGTTTGGCGGCAACCGCGCGTCGAGGATCTACGGGCGGCTCGACTGCCCGTCGGCGATCCGCGCACTGGCGCGCGGCTACGCGAAGCGGCGAGTGTTTTTCGCCGACGAGGCTACGGCGATCGCGGCCGGATACCGGCCGTGCGCGGTATGCATGCCGGAGGCCTACCGGCAGTGGAAGGGTGCGCGGTTGCGTCGCCCCCCCGCGCCGAAGAGAATAGTCGAGTGAAGCTCCCACTTGTCGCCGTGCTCGGCGCCGTCCTCGTCGTGTCGTCGTGCGCGCAGCCGCAGGCGTCCGTCGACGGCTGCGAGCGGGCGATCGAGGTCGTGCGACGTGGCGAGCTTTCGTCGCGCGCGGAACCGTCATGGTCGACGATTCCCGGTTGCGGCGCCGCGGGCGGTATGGCCGCACGGGACGCGTGGGCGTCGTTGCGGTCGGCGTCGGACAGCGGGCGGATCAGCAGGGTGTACGAACACCTGCACAACTTCCGCGACTCGTCGCTGTTCGGGGCGGCGCGGTCGCTGCTGCTCGACAGCGCCGCCACGGCGGAAGCGCGTGTGTCGAGCGCGATGCTCGTCGTCGCCCAGCTCGTCGAGCATGCAGTTCCGGACTATCACGTCTTCAGCGCGACGGGTCCTCACGACACGTGCGCGATCGCCTCGGTGTCGGATCGACCGGTGCGCGATGGTGCGTCGCTCCCCTCGAACGCGAAAGCGTTGGCTGAATCGACCGCGCTCCGCGTGCTCGCCAGCCCGAGCGCTCCACAGAGCGTGAGGAACGCGGCGCGCTGCGTGTACACCGCGGTGGCGCGCGACGACATGGTGTTGGCAGGGAATACGCCGGCGCCGGGCGTTGCGGCGCATTCGAGCGAATCAGCCGGCCGGCTCGACACCGTTCGGGCGCTCGCCGTCGAGTACACGCGTCCTCGGGCACGACGGCCGACCAGACGGAGGATGCGCCAACCACTCGACAGCATCCGCGGCATCGTCGGCTTTGAACGCGGTGGCCGATGTCCGACGTCGCAACCGTATCTGGAGACCACGGCGGGCAAGCGGTTCGATCTCGATGGCTCGCGCGACGTCTTCGCACAGTTGATTGGACGGGAAGTCGTGGTGTTGGGACGGAGGGTCGAGTCTCCTCCCACGTCGCCGGCTCTCTCCGACCGCCTCTTCACGGTCGAGTCGTTCCTCGTCCGCGCTGACGCGGGCGAGCGCGTGCACGACGGCATCCTGCGGCGCGCTCCGCGTGGAGACGTGCTCGAGACGCGCGATGGCCGACGACTTCCGGTGGCGAACCTTCCTCGCGCGCTCGAGAAGGCCAACGGCATGCGGGTCTGGATGGCCGAGCCGCTCGGCACGTCGACGATCGCGGGGGTGATCGATCCCAACTTCAGGTACGAGTGCGCGGAATGACGCGCAGCTCACGCAACCAGTTCTCGACATAGTGTGTCGATGGGGTGACCTCTCACCGGAGCCATCCCACGATGTACCGCTCGCTCACCCTCGCTGCACTGCTCGCGCTTCCCATACCCGTCGTCGCCCAGACGACGGTTCCGCTCGAAGTCGCCGACGGCGGCTACCTTTTCGTCCGCGTTCGCGTTGCAGACAGCATCGACGCGCGCCTGATCCTCGACACCGGGGCCGGCATCAACGCGCTCTCGGAGTCGATCTTCGACCAGCTCGGCGCCCGCGCGCGCAGCGCGGGCACTCATACCGGCACGCGCCACAATGGCGAGGAGGTCACCGGCCAGATCTGGTCGGTCCCGTCGATCTCGCTCGGTGCGCTGCGCAAGACGGACGTCGTCGTCGGCCGGTTCGCGCCACGCGGCACCGACGGCATGCTGTCGATGGACTACTTCCGCGACCAGCCATTCACGCTCGACTTCAAGGCGCGGACGTTGACGCTCGAGTCGCCGGAGCGCGTGCGCGAGATCGCGTCGCGCGCCGAAGCGATCCCGATCCGCCCCACCGGCCACGGCGCGCAGCTCGACTTCTTCGTGCGCGTCTGCGTCGGTGACTCGGTGAGCGCCGAGGCGGAGTTCGACACCGGGGCGGGATTCAACATGCTGATGCTGCATCCATCGTACATGAGGCGACTCGGGATCTCACCCGCCGGCGAGCCGCGAGGAGAGCTCGAGTACTACGTGCACTCGACCTTCCTCCCCGAGCTGCACTACTGCGCCGCGCCCGCTGTACGGACGGAGAAGCAGTTCGTCGGGTTCAAGGATGGGTTGATCTACGAGGGGCTGGTGGGGCACGGGGCGTTCCGGGACAAGCGGCTGACGATCGACATCCCGGGGAAGCGCATGCTGGCATGGTGAGTTGGCGCGCACACCCTCCGCGCGCCATTGGCGCACGGCGGCAGTCCATCGAGGAGGGGAAGCGGCAGGCCCCCCGACGCGAACCGTCGTGTTCAGCGGAGATACGGCGCCACGTTGTTGGCGATGATCGCCAGCTCCGCGTCGGACAGCGGCAGCCGTCGCACCATCGCCCACGCGAGCGCCGGCGGATCACGGCCGGTGATCGGCGTGTCGGCGCCGAACAGGACGCGATCGAGCCCGAGCTCGCGTAGCCGCGTCGCGATGCGCGCCAGCGTCTCCGGCGGCTGTGCATCGGTGACGTCCGTCGCCAGATCGAAGTAGACGCGCCTCATCCGCGGATCGCGGGCCTTGATGGCGTCGGCGAACACGCCGAGCGCGGACTCGCTTCCGAATCGGCCGCCCCCGGCGAGGTGGGCGATCTGGATGGTGATGTCCGGCGCGACGGGCAGGATCGAGTCGATGAACAGTCGCGAGTGCTCCGCGCCGTACGCCGCATCTCGCGTCCACAGATGCGCCACGATCGCCATCCGCTTCGCGTTGGCCGCGCGGAACAGCTGCCGAAGCCTCGCGAGCTGTTCGGGATTCTTCACGCTCGCCCGCGAGTTGCCGAAGTGGAGCTTCATGCCCTTCACGCCGGGGAGCGCCGCGCAGCGCTCGAGCTCGCGGACCGCGTACTCGCGCAGCGGGTTGACGCTGCAGAACGGCACGAGGCGATCCGCGTACTTCCTCGCCTGCTCGACGGTCCAGTCGTTCTCGGCGCGCACCTTCGCATACTCCTCGTCAATCGATCCACGGACCGATCCCGCGCCGAGCCAGAACGCGGTCGAGAGGACGACGCCTCGCTGAATGCCGGCGTCGTTCAGAACCTGGATGATCCGGTCGGCCGTGATCGGCTTGGCGAATGGCAGCGTGGGCTGCTCCATGGTCTGCTCCACCGCGATCCGCCAGACGTCGTCCGCCGACTTGCGCAGCCCGAGCGCGAAGTACGAGGCGATCGCGCGCGAACCGTTCCGGCGAACCAGCCCAGCGATGAACGCCGAGCGTCCGTCGGCCCAGTAGTGGTTCGGCACGAAGCTGCTGCCGGAGTCGCCCGCCGCGACGATCGGCGCCGCGGCGTCCAGCCCGCGGACCCAACGCAGCCACGGCACGTCGGTGATGTCGAGGAGCTGCACGTCATCGGTGTAGATCTGGGCCAGCCGCTCGCGCGACGGCTCGATGCCGGAGAGCTGTTCACGCGATCGAAGCACGCGGCCGAGCTCGGGCGGAACGGCGACATCCGCGAGAGGCGGATGCAGCTCCTGCATCGTGATGGCCGTCGGTCCCGCCAGGTGCTGGTGATGCTCGACGAGCGGGATGATCTGGGCGCGGCGCTGCACGGCCGACTGCGGCGCCTGCGCCGACGGCGCCGAGTGCGCGGTCACGACCATGGCCAGCGCGACGAGCGTGGCCCACGGCTGTCTCGAGGATCGCATCGCGGCTCAGCGTTGGAGAGCGGAGGCCTTCCCCGCGTCGAGTGCCCAGGGCAGCGGGCGCGGGCGAGGTCGTGGCCACGGCGATGGGCCAGCGGGCGCCTGATCCTTCATCGTTCGATCGACGATGTCGTCGATGTCGACATCGTTCCGTCGATCCAGCGAGGCGGACATCATCCCTCGCACGGCCACGTTCCGCTCCGCAGGCAGGCGCCGGCGCAGGGCGTCTCTCGCCACCGCGCCGTCGATGCGACCGAGTGCCCACGCCGCGCGAAGCCGGACCGCCTCGCTCTCGTCGTCGAGCGCCTGCACGAGCGGCACGGGCGAGACGCGTGCGCGCACGAACCCGATCGCCCATGCCGCGGTCGCCCGCACGTTCGCGCTTCTGTCGGCCGCGAGCACCGCGGCGAGCGCCTGGGTCGCGGCCCCGTGATTCCTCGCTCGATGGAGCGCCCACGCGGACATCTCGCGAACACGCTCGTCGCCATCGCCGCGAGCGGCCCTGCCGAGCGCCTCGAGGGCGACCGCGGTGATCATGTCCGACCAGCCGAGCGACCACGCGCTCATCTCGCGCACGTCGGCATCCACGTCCTCGGTCACCGCACGCGCGAGCGGCACCACCGCGCCGTTGGATTCCAGGGTGCCGAGCGCCCAGGCGGCCATGCGCCGCACCTGCGGGACGTCGTCCGTGCGCAGCACCGCCGCGACGGGAGAGACCGCGCGTCGATCGCGCAGGTGGCCGACCGTCGCGATCGCCGATTCGCGTACCCGTGGATCCGGCGCCTCGAG
>DATFOL010000480.1:0-3198 GCA_035265545.1 Gemmatimonadaceae bacterium
GTCGTCGTGGCGCGTCCATGAGCGTCCGCCCCGCATGACCCGGATCCTTGGAATCGAGACGTCGTGCGACGAGACCTCCGCCGCGGTGATCGAGGGCGCGGGTGACGAGGTCGCGATGCGCTCGCTCGTCATCCTGTCGCAGGACGTGCATGGCGTGTTCGGCGGCGTCGTCCCCGAGATCGCGTCGCGCCAGCATCTGACGGCGATCGTCCCGGTCGTCACGCGGGCGCTCGACGACGCGGGCGCGACGCTCGAGACGATCGACGCGATCGCTGTCACGCACGCGCCGGGTCTCGTGGGCGCGCTGCTCGTCGGCGTGAGCTTTGCTAAGGCGCTCGCGTTTGGCCGAGGGCTTCCCTGCATCGGCGTGCACCACATGGAGGGCCACCTGTTCGGCACCGCGCTGGAGCATCGCGATGCCGTGCCCCCGTTCACGGCGCTGCTCGTCTCGGGCGGCCACACGATGATCGTGGACGTGCCCGAGTGGGGACGATACGAGCTGCTCGGCCGAACCCGCGACGATGCCGCCGGTGAAGCGTTCGACAAGGTCGCGAAGCTGCTCGGACTCCCGTATCCTGGTGGGCCACACGTGGAGCGACTCGCCGCGACCGGTGATCCGTCGCGCTTCCGCTTCGCGCGCCCGATGCTGCGACGCGACCAGCAGCCCGGCGAAGCGGAGTATTACGACCTCTCGTTCAGCGGCCTCAAGACGGCGGTGCTCAACGCAGTGCGCGGCGGGACGCCGGCCGACCATCCCCACATCGCGCGCGCGTTCCACGACGCCATCGTCGAAACGCTCGTGGAGAAGACGGCGCGCGCAGTGGCGCAGCGCGGCCGCACGCGCGTCGTGCTCGGCGGCGGCGTCGCGGGGAATCGCACGCTGGTGGCCGCGATGCGCGCGCGAATGAAGCGGCACCACGCTGAAGTCTTGGCGCCGAGCGCGCGCATCGCGACGGACAACGCGGCGATGATCGCGCGCGCGGGACTGTTCCACCTCGAGCGCGGCATGCGCTCGCCGCTCGGCCTCAACGCGTTCGCCAGTCTTTCCCTTCCCGGCCTGGTGAGCGCCTGATGCTGCCACACCCGATCGTACACCATCCGTTCGCCATCGCTCTCGGCCCGATCCAGCTCACCGGCTTCGGGATCGCGATCCTGATGTGCTTCGTCGTCGGGCAGGCGGTGGCGCAGGGCGAGCTGCGACGACGCGGGCACGATGCCGAGCCGGTGAACGACATGGTGTTCGCCGCGGTGGTCTTCGGGCTGCTCGGCGCGAAGCTCTACTACGTCGCGGTGCTGGGAAACTGGAACGCGATCTTCGACCGCGGCGGCTTCGTGTACTGGGGCGGGTACATCCTCGGCTCCCTCGCGGTGCTGGCGGTGGTGGCGAAGAAGCGGTTCGGAATCCGCCGGATGATGGACGTCGGTGGCCCCGCGAGCGCGGCGGCATATGCCGTCGGCCGCACGGGCTGCTGGGCGGTCGGCGACGACTACGGTCGTCCGTGGCGCGGCTTCCTCGCCGTGGCGTTCCCGCAGGGCGCTCCACCGTCGACGGCGGGAGTGATGGCACGCGAGTTTGGCATCCCGCTGCCGCCGGGCGCCGGCCCGAACACGGTGCTGTCGGTCTATCCCACCCAGCTGTTCGAAGTCGCGATGGGACTGATGATGTTCGGCATCATCTGGCGCCTGCGCGACCACAAGCACGCCGAGGGCTGGCTGTTCGGCGTCTACGCGGTGCTCGCGGGAATCGAGCGGTTCGTCGTCGAGTTCTACCGCGCCAAGGACGATCGGTTGCTGTATGGGTTGACGTACGCGCAGGTGATCGCTCTGGCGTTCATCGTGTTCGGAGTGGTGTGGATGGCCGTGTTCTGGCGTGTTCGCGAGGGGTGGCCTGGGATCTATGGGCGGCCATCCGAGACTGAGCCAGTCGCCACCTCGGCCGCGTAGCTCCTGATTCCGCGCGCCGGTCGGGCGAGAGCATTCCCTGCGTCGTCGCGTTTGCGCTTACACGCTGCGAGCCTCGGCGCCTGGCGCCGAGGCTCGCAGCGTGTAAGCCCGTTACGGCCGCCGGATCACCCTTGTGCGACCGACCGGCGCGCCCAACCCAGATAAAGCAGGCCGCGGTGCGCCAGCCGCGCGAAGAGCCTAGTTCCGCGCGGGCTCGCGCGCGATCGCTTCCTCGAGCGCCGCCAACCGCCGTCGCAGCTCTTCGTTCTCCGCCCGGATCGCTGCGATCACGTCCGGCGGCGCTCCCGCCGCCGCGGGCATGACGGTCGGAAGCGTCACCGACCGCTTCGGCCAAAACGTCTTCAATACTGCGAACGCGAACAGCAGCAGGAGCGCGAGCTGCGCGAGCACCCCCTGCCAGCTCGGGTAGAGCCCGAGGAACTCCGAGTGCGGGAAGCCGGGGATCGCCGTGAGCGGCAGCGCGTTCCCCTCCTGCAGCTCGCGCACCCCCTTCCCCATGAAGACGAACGCCATGAAGTACAGCAGCACGCTCGTCACCGAGAAGAAGGGACGCAGCGGGATGCGGACGCCGAAGCGGTAGAACAGGGTGAAGATCACTGCCAGCACGCTGCCGCCGGCGAGGATCCCCATCGACAGCGGGAACGCGACGCCCGACCCCTCGTTGAACAGCGCCTGATAGAACAGCGCCGTCTCGGCTCCCTCACGATACACGGCGAGAAACGCGACGAACGTGAGCGCGCCACCACCCCCGTGCTCGAGCGCGTTGTTCACCTTGTCCCGGATGAACTGCTGCCACTTCGCCGCCTCGACCTTCGAGATCAGCCAGTAGCTCACCGAGAACAGCACGGCGACGGCGACGAGCATCGTCAGGCCTTCGATGATCTCGCGGCTCGCCGGCATCGCGGCGAGGATCGTCTTGAGCACGATCGCCGTCACGGCGCTGGCGATCAGCGCCCACGTGACGCCCCACCAGATGTTCCGCAGCCGCTCCCGGTTCCCGGTCTTGATGAGGAACGCCACGACGGCCCCGACGACGAGAATCGCCTCGAGCCCCTCGCGCAGGATGATCAGGAACGACTGCCAGAACGCTTCCCATCCGCTCCCTGCGGGTGCGGTGAGCGCGACGACCTCCGGCAGTCCGGCCTCGATCGCGTCGCGCAGCCGCTCGGCAGCACGCACGTCGCTCGCGCGCACCGCGCCCTTGAAGTCCGTGAAGATGCGCTCCATGGACGC
>DATFOL010000481.1:0-12815 GCA_035265545.1 Gemmatimonadaceae bacterium
CCCTCGTTGTGGTAGACCCGCGCTCCTCCGACGTTCGACGTGAGGACGAGCTCCGGCAGTCCGTCGCCGGTGAGGTCGCCGATCGCGACACCGCCCCCGTTGTAGTAGTTGCGATAGGTGAAGACGTTGAACTCCGCGGTCGGCTCGAGGCGATTCTCGAACCGAACGCCCGTCGCGCTCGACGGAAGCCGCGTGAACAGCTGGCTGCCGGGCTTGGGCAGCTCTCGGCTCGCGGCAAGGCTCGCGGACTCCGCTGGATCCGAGCAGGCCGCGATGGCGAGCGCGAGCCACCAGCACACCACCGACGCCGTGGCCGGGCGAGAGAGACGTGGGCGCACGATCATCCGGCGGAGGGAGGTACGGCGAGGGAAGCGGCGGCGGGATTCGTCAGCGGCGCTTCGGTGAGCAGCGGTCCGGACGGACCGCGGTGAGGCCCGACGAGCCGCACGACCGATCCAGGGAGAATCGAATCGTGCAGCTCGTCGGGCCCGCAGGGTGACCCGGTCAGTACCCGGGGTTCTGCGTCAACAGCGGGTTGGAGGCGATCTGGGTCTGCGGAATCGGGAAGAGAACCTTGTACGGCGCGGAGGCCGTCTTGAAGCGACGGGCATTGATGTACGTGCCCGCGCGGACCATGTCGCTGCGCCGCTTACCCTCTCCGGTGAGCTCGAACAGACGCTCCGCGAAGATCGCATCCCGCGTCGCGGCCTGGGACATCACCGGCAGCGGATTGGGCGGACTGAATTGGCGCTCGCGAATGATGTTGACCTGCGCGATCGCCGGCCCCGGCTGATTGAGCTCGTTCAGCGCCTCGGCCTTGATCAGATACATCTCGGCCAGACGGAAGAAGGGGAAGTTGTTCGGCTGCGAGGACCCACTCGGGACGCCCGGCTTTGGAGTGAACTTGTTGTACCGAGGTCCCTCATTCTCCGCCGCCTTGGTCTCGTCACCGATGTTGACCGAGAACACCAGCGAGTTTCCGGCGCGGTCCTTCACTGGAAGATTGTTGTCGAAGCTGAACTGCTGTCCGACGAGGAAGATCTCGCGCCGCTTGTCCGCCGGGTTGAACGCGTTGTACGTCTCGGCGATCGTCGCGAAGCCGTTCCACGGCCCCCCCTGCACGTTGAGCTGATTGTAGTGCAGGGTGCGGTGCGGAAAGTTCATCCCGAGGTCCGGCTGGGCGTCCGTGTTGGCGATGTAGAAGATGTTCTCCTTCGAGTCGTCGTTGTCCGGCGCGAAGTTCTTCTTCCAGTTGGGCTCGAGCGTGTACTGGCCCGAGTTGATCACGCTGTCCGCGGCGTTGATCGCGTCCTGCCACCGCGCCGTCCCCTTCGTCAGGCCGCCCGCGGCGACGGTGCCGCTATAGACCTGGGCATTGAGATACAGGCTGGCGAGAATCGCGTTCGCCGCGCCTTTCGTGACGCGTCCCGCCTCGCTCGCGGGTCGCGTCGCCGGCAACACGGCGCGAGTCGCCTTGAGCTCGGCCTCGATGAACTTGAATACCGAGTCGCGCGAGGCGCGTGCGGTGGCCTCCACCGCTCTCGTCGTGACGACCGGCACGCCGCCGAAGAAGTCCATCAGCAGATAGTAGTACCACGCGCGCAGCGTGCGCAGCTCGGCCAGGATGGCGGCCGAGTTCGGTCCTCCGGCGTTCGAGACGATCTCGATCATCAGGTTCGCCCGCGCGACGCCGGCGAACAGGTTGTTCCAGGCGCCGTTCATGTCCCCGAGAGCGGCACCGGAGTTCGGGTTCCAATTGTGCTTGTAGATCTCGAGCCAGCGCCCGTTGTCGTACCAATCCTGGCCGCGCGTCGGGACGATGATCTCGTCCGTCGAGACCTCGGCCAGGTTGTATCGATCGTCCATCGTGGTGCGCAGGTTGGCGTACACCGACGCCACACCAGCCAGCACTTCGACTTCGTTGCCGAAGGCGTTGGTCGGCGTCAGCGCGTCCTTCGGAACTTCCGTCAGGTCCGTGCAGGCGCTGATGGCGATCGGCGCGGCCGCGCATAGCAGGAAGACACCCAAGGTCGTCCGGCCGATCGATTTGGAAAGGAAAGTCCGCATAAGCCTCATTGCTCGAATTGGTAGGCGAGAGAGCGGTTCGATCGGCGTGGGCTAGAAACCGAGGTGTGCACCGAGGGTGAACGTGCGTGCCCGAGGATACGTCAGGTAATCGATGCCGCGCGAAGCCGTGCCCGCGTCGACGAAGACTTCCGGATCGTATCCGGTATAGGGCGTGAACAGCAGCAGGTTGTCGCCCGACAGATACACTCGGGTGGTGCGGATGGTGGCGAGCCTGCCCGGGAGCGTGAAGGTGTATCCCACGGTGACGTTCTGCAGGCGAACGAACCGTCCGTTCTCGATCCAGCGCGACGAGTAGATCGCGGGCTCGTTGATCCCGATCGGATCGGAGAGCGCTTCGCGGAGGAAATTGCGCGACGATTTCGCGTTGCCCTTGGTGGAATAGACCAGCGCCGTGTTGTTGAACACCTCGCGGCCGAACTCGCCCCGCCAGAGCCAGCTCGCGTCGAACTTGCCCATGGCGCCGTTGCTGCGCAGCCCGAGTGTGAAGCTCGGATTGGCGTTCCCGATGACCATCTCGTCGTCACCGGTCGGGTTCAGCGTCTCGCCGTTGGCGCACCCCGTGCTCGTGGACTTGCACGCGAACAGCTGCTGGCCTTTCTCGTTCACCCGCAGGAACTGGGCACCCCAGAAGGTACCGAGCGCCTCACCGGGGATGATGCGCTGCGAGAAGCGGCCCGACTGCCCCTGGCCGAAGACGTTGCCGGTCTGGATGTACGGGGCTTCTCCGAGATTCAGCACGGAGTTGCGCTCGACCGTCAGGACGAGGCCCGAGGTCAGGGTGCGATTGTTCCGCTCGAGCAGCCGCGCGTCGAGCGTCGCCTCCAGACCACGGTTGCGCACGGACCCGATGTTCTGGATCTGCGTGCCCACGACCGCCGGCTGCGGCACCGGCACCGTGAGAATGAGGTCCTTCGTCTCCTTCTGATAGATGTCGATCGCGCCCGTGATGCGATCGCTCCTGATCCCCCAGTCGAGACCGAGGTTCGTCTGCTCGGAGGTCTCCCACTTGAGATCCGGATTCTCCACCTGGGCCGCGGAAAGTCCGGTCAACACCGTACCGCCGAACGGATACCTGGCGCCGGGGTCGGTCTTCAGGAGCAGCTGCGTCGCGTACGGCCGGAGCGATTGATTGCCTTGACGTCCCCATCCGGCGCGCAGCGCGAGGGTGGAGAACCGGCTGCTCCGCATGAAATCCTCGTTGTTGAGCCGCCACGAGGCGGAGATCGCCGGGAAGTTCGACCACTTGTTCCCCTCGGCGAGGCGCGACGACCCATCTCGCCGCAGCACGGCGGTGAGATAGTACCGGCCCGCGTAGCCGTAGTTGGCGCGACCGAAGAACGAGACCAGCTTGCTCTCCTCGATGTACGAGATCGGGGCCGGCGATCCTTGCTGCACGCCGGAGCCGAGATTGTTGAATCGGAAGGCGTCGGTGATGAAGCCCTGCATGATCGCTTCGAAGCCGTTGTTCGTGAACTGGCTGTACTCGTAGCCGGCGACGACCTCGAGCTCCTGGCGATCACCGAGCTTCGGCGTCCCCGTCAGAAGTTGCTGGAAGTTGAGGTTCTGGAGGCTGCGCTCGGCCTGGCGCGCCACACCGTTGAACTCGGCGCCGAGGGGGCTGGTGCGCGGGATGTACGTCTGGCGGACGGAGCTCGTGTAGTCGGCGCCCAGGGTGGTCTGCGTCGTGAGGCCGTCGACGATCAGGAGGCTGCCGGTCACGTTGCCGAGAATCCGGTTTTCCGGCGCCTGGTCGGTGATCTGTTCCGCGAGCGCTACCGGGTTGCGCACGGAGCGCTCGGCGCCCTCATAGAACTTCGACTGGTTGGTGACGGGATCCACCACCTGGATCGGCAAGGTCGGGTTGTAGATGGCCATGTTGGTGAACACGCCACCCGCGAAGCCGCCGCCGTTCTCCATGGCGAGGTAGCGATTGTTCACGCGCGACGCCGTCAGGTTGGCGTCCAGATTGAGCTTGCCCTCGATCGCCGACGTGTGGCCGTTCAGCCGGCCCTGATATCGCTTCAGGCCGTTGGCGATGACGACGCCCTGCTGATCGAAGTAGTTCAACGAGGCGCGATAGTTGGTCTGCTGGGATCCGCCGGAGAACGCGATGTTGTGGTTCGTCGCGACGCCGGTGCGCAGCAGCTCCGACTCCCAATCGGTATTCGCCGTGCCGTTGAGCGCCAGCTGGGTCGTCGGCAGGTTGCCCTTCGTCACCTCGGACTGGACGAACGAGCGGTACTCGTCGCCGCTGAGGAACTCGAGGCGGCGCGCAACATTCGAGGCAGCGACGTAGGTGTCGTACTCCAGCGTCGAGCTGCCCCGCGCACCGCGCTTCGTCTGCACGAGGACCACGCCGTTGGCCCCGCGGCTGCCGTAGATCGCAGTCGCCGACGCGTCCTTGAGCACCGTGATCGACTCGATGTCGTTCGGGTTGATCGAGTTCAGCGGGTTGCGCGGGAGCGCGGCGTCGACCCCGTTGATGGCCGCTTTGGCGACGCTCGTCTCATCCTGAAGGGGCACGCCGTCGACGACGTAGAGCGGGTTGTTGCTCGCCTGGATGGAGGTGCCGCCACGGATGCGGACCTGCGCGCCGCCGCCCGGCTCGCCGCTGTTGGTGGTCATCTGCACACCGGCGACGCGACCCTGCAGTAGCTGGTTCGCGTTCGAGATCACGCCGACGTTGGCCTCGTCGGCGCCCACGGTCGCGACGGATCCGGTGATCGCCTCGCGACGCTGAGCGCCGTAGCCGGTGACGACGAGATCGCTCAGCACGGCGGCCTGCGCGACGAGCGAGAAGTCCGCGGTCGCGGCGCCCTCTGGCAGGACGTTGACCGGGCGCAACTGCGCCGCGAATCCGATGCGCGTGACGCGGACCTGCTGTGGCCCCGGTCGTACGCCGCGAATGGAGTACGATCCGTCGTTCCGGGTCAGCGCGCCGAGCGTCGTGCCGACCACGCGGACGGTGGCGGAGACGAGCGGTTGCTGCGATGCCGAATCAATGACGCGCCCCGAGATGATCCCGGTCCCGGCCTGCGCCGCGAGCGGCGCGGCGAGCACGAAGCTGCCGAGTACCGCGACGAGCGCACATCGAGTGAGTGCCATTCGCCTTCCTCCACGTTGAACGAGGGTGCTCCGGGTCGCGGGGAAGGCGAACCGGCGCTGCGACGCAGAGTGGCGTCGCGATCCGTGCGGTGGTACGAGTCGATCGAAGCGTGTCCGGTAGAGTCCGAAGGGAGACGGTCGGGCTCGCATTCGACCAGTGCTGGTGCAACATTTTGTGCAAACGCCACGGCGCGATTGTAACTCGCACGTCCGAAAGCGCAATGGAACTGCCGTCGGCCGCGCCGCAATAAGAGGCAGCATCGCCCCCATCGTGTCCAGTGACCCCTGCATCCTCGAATCGGTTTTCGTCCAATTGCGTGATGAAAGTCCCGTCATAGGTTGTGCAATCGATTGCGCAACACTTGCGGTCCTCCTCCTCCCCTCCGTCCATGCCCGCGAACCGGGTGACGCTGAAGGACATCGCGAAGCAAATCGGGCTCTCCACCGGCACGATCTCACGGGCGCTGGCCGACCATCCGGACATCAGCGGGGAGACCAAGCAGCGGGTGCGCGAAGCCGCGCAGGCGATGAGCTACATCCCGAACTACCGCGCACGGTATCTCCGCGCGAAGCACTCGCGGCTGATCGCGCTCATCGTCCCCGAGATGAACATGTTCTTCGTCCCGTCGATGATCGCCGGCATCAACCGCGTCGTGCAGCAGAACGACTACTCGCTCATCGTCTTCCAGTCGGACAACTCGATCGTGCAGGAGCGCCGCCTCGCGGAGTACGCCACTCACCTCTCGGCTGACGGCGTCCTCCTCGTGCTCTCGTCCGAAACGAGCGATCTGCAGCACCTCGACGTGCTCCACGAGTTCGGCATCCCCGTGGTGCTGCTCGACCGTACGATCGAGACGACGAAGTACACGACGATCACGATCGACGACGAGCAGGCCGGCCGCGAGGCGGCGACGTACCTCATGGAGCGCGGCCACACGCGGATCGTCGGCGTCTTCGGCGACCAGCGACAGCGCATCAGCTCGATGCGGCTCCAGGGTTTCCGGCGCGCGCACGCCGAGCGCGGGCTGCCGCTGGCCGAGACGCAGGTCCTGCGCATAACGATGAATGCAGATCTCGACGGACAGCTCGACGCGGCGTTCGCCGCGCATCCGGATCTGACGGCCATCTTCACGATGACGGACGACCTGCTGGTGCACACCCACTATCTCCTCGCGCGCCGAACGATCCGCATTCCCGAGGACGTCTCACTGATGGCGATCAGCGACGGCGAGGCGCCGACGTTTCTTCACCCCAACGTCACGCACCTTCGCCACTCCGGCGTCGAGGTCGGCGAGCGCACCGCCCACATCCTGATCGGGATGATCGAGCACAACTCCGACGCGATGATGGACGTGCGGATCCGGACGACGCTCGTCGAGCTCGGGTCGGTCGCCGTCCGCACCAAGGTCCACCAGAAGGCGCGACGCTCGCTGACGCCTCGGCCACGTCCGTCATGAGCCTCGCCGCCGTCGCGCTGCTCGCGCAGCTCGCCGCTCCGATGACGTCGACCCCGCCAGTGCTCGCGTTTCCGGAGCCCGGGCTCGACGATTCCGCCGCCTACGCCGGCTATCGCACGCGGCTGTTCCGCGACGCGGCGAGCAACACCGTGCAGATCTACGTGGACGCGCGCGCCCAGCGCGTGGTGCACCTTCTTGCCGACGCGGAGGACGAGAGCATCGGCTTCACGGTGCGTGGCGCGGGCGGACACGCAGCGGCGCTGCGATGGGCGGACGACAGCGCACGCATCGGCCGCGCCGGACGGTCGAGAGTGCTCGAGCACGCGCTCATCGCCGACGAGCCGAGCGTCGCCATCGGTTGGTTCCTCCTCGGCTCGATGCGTGTCGAACGCGACCTGCAGTATGCCGGTCGCCAGCGCGCGGCGTTCGCCGAGGCACCGATGGTGATCCCGGAGATCGGCGCGCTCCTGCGAGCCGTCGCGAGCCTCGAGCCCAGCGAGCGCGCGCGGCACCTCACGCTGCTGCACGCTACCAGTGTCGACGAGCTTCGTGCGCGCGGTCGCCCGACGGTGGGAGTGCGTACCGAGGGCGACACCCTCGTGGGACGCGTGACGCAGCCCGCGCTCGATGGTGCGGACACGCTGGTGCTGGAGCTGCGCGCGGATGCTCGTCTCGTGACGATGGATGCCGCCGGAGACTCGCTGCGGCTTCGCGCGACCGACGGCCGTCGCGTCCCCTTCCGCGTACGCCTCGTCACCACTGGAGGGACACTCACCCCACTCACTCGCGACCAGATCTTCGCGCCCGAATTCCTCGAGTATGCGCGGACGGCACGCGCCGATGGAGCCCGACCGGGCGCACCGCGGGCCGTCGCCATGCGGGCGCTCCGGCTCGAGCGACAGATGCGTGGGCTCGAGCTGCTCGCCTCGCGCGAGAAGCTCATGGCGGGCCTGCCGACCTACGCCACGTACTTCGGCCGCGACATGCTCATGTCGGCGCTCATGATGCAGCCCATCTGGCGACCGGAGATGTCGGAGTTCGTGATCGCGAGCGCCCTTCGCAAGCTTTCGCCCGGCGGGCGGGTGAGCCACGAGGAGGCGCTCGGCGGCCAGGCGGTGCGCGAGGCGGCGGGAGAGTACGCCGCGATCGTTCGCAGCGCAGGCGCGCTGGCCCCTGGTGCCGCTCGGGACAGCGCGCTCGGACAGGCGCGTACGGTACTGCGCGACCTGCGGCGGGTCCGCGAGAACTACCACATGATAGATGCCGAGTTCCAGCTGCCGATTCTCGAAGCGCGCTGGCTGAGCGACACGCGGGTGCCCGCATCCCGCAAGCGCGAGTTCCTGCTGGATACGGCGGATGGCGCTCCGCGGATCGTCCGCATGCTGCGCGAGCTCGCACTGCTCGCGCAGCTGACCGCGCCGTATGCGCGGAATCCCGTGCCGGCCAACCTGGTGTCCTTCGCGCCTCGCGACTCGGGACGCTGGGCGTCGCAGAGCTGGCGCGACAGTGAGGTGGGCTATGCCGGCGGTCGGTACGCGATGGACGTCAACGCGATCTGGGCGCCGCGCGCGCTCGACGCCATGTCGCGCGTGCTCACCGCATTGCGTTCGATCGGACTGCTTTCGGACGCCGTGGTACGGAACGCGGCAGCGAGCGGCGACACGTCCGTGCTCGCGCGCTATGTGCGCGACCCCGACGCGCTCCGCGCTGCCGTCCAGCAGTGGCGCAGCGCGGAGCGTCACTTCGTCGTGCGACTCAGCGCCGAGGAGGCCCGCGAGCGGATCGAACGCCGACTGGCCGCACTGCCCGACGCGGAACGCCGGCACTGGACGGCGGTGCTCGCGACGATGCGCGCCGACGCGGGGCCGGTCGACTTCCTGGCGCTCTCCCTCGACGCGAGCGGCCGCCCGATCGGCGTCGCGAACAGCGACGTCGCGACGCGACTGTTCCTCGGCGAAGTCGACGGTGAGCCGCGCACGCCCGACGCGAGCGAGCGGGCGGCGGTGCTGCGCGACGTGCGAACGTTCGCGCGTCGCTACCCGGTCGGGCTGCTCGTGGACGGCGTCGGGCCCGTCGTCGCCAACGACGCATATGCTGCCCCCGTGGTCTGGCCGTCGTTCGAGCGCGACCGGTACCACGGCCCTCGCGTGGTGTGGGGCCGCGAGAACAATCTCTTCCTGCTCGGCGCGACGCGCCGAATGCAGGACGCCGCTCGCGCGAGTGCCCGCGAGGCTGGCGAGCTCTCCGCATACCGTCGTGAGCTCGCGTCCGCGATCGAACGGGTCGGATCTGCCGTCGAGGCGTCCGGCTTTCACAGTGAGCTGTGGAGCTACGAGCTGCGTGACGGCCGGATCGTGCCGGTGCGCTATGGCTCGGGCTCGGACGTGCAGCTGTGGAGCACGACCGACCTCGCCGTCGGCTTCGCGCGCCGGGTCCGACGCTGATCGCGATGGGACGCGGCGCACGTCGAGACGCGAACCCACGTGGCGCCGCCCAAGGTGTCAAAGGTGTCAGTCGAGCGCGTCGCCGAGGAGATCGGCGCGTGGTGGACGCCACGCGGTGAGGTTGGCCGGACAGCGCGCGGCCTCGACCGGCGGCAACAGGACCATCGTCGTGAAGTTGCCACGAGGGACTTCGCCGTACCGCAGATCGCTGATGGTGTCGTTGGCGATCTCCGGCGCGCGGCCGAACTGCATCCATCCTCGCACCCAGCAGTCGGCGCGATAGCGAGCGCGCAGGGCGGCGAGCGACTGCGTGCGCGGCGCATCCCACTCGACGGCACCCGCGCGACCCGCGCCGCATCCCGAGGGGAGCAGCACCGCGGCGTCGCCCCTGGTCATGACGTACTCCGCGCCCGTCACGTCTCGCGCGATCTTCAGCGCGCTCCAGCAGAATGGGTTCGCCGCTCCGGGACTGAGCACGACGTCGACCAATCGCGGGCGCTCGGCGGGCACCGTCGCCCCGAGCACCTCGCCCCGCGCCACTTCACGAAGCACGAAGAGGCCGGCGACGAACGCCAGGCCGAGCCCCAACGCTGCGGCGGATCGGCGGCGCGGCTCGCGCGGCCGGAGCAGCGCAGCGAGCACCGCCGCCGAGACGAGGAGCGCGATGAGCGCGGCGACCGGAATGACGCCGAGCGATGCGCCGACGGCCACGAGACCGAGGAGCGCGACCCCGAACAGCAAGCGGCCCGGGACGTTCATCGTGTTGAGCACCGCCGCGACGCCCAACGACAGCCAGAGCCAAGGCTCGAGGATGTAGACGGCATCGCCGTAATACCAGCGCGCCGACAGCGGCCAGAATGGATGCACGCCGTAGCTGTTCCACGAATCGAGCACGAGATGGCTCGCGAGTCCGATGCCGATGAGCGTCCACAGACGCCGGCGCAGCGGCGCGATGCTCGCCTGCACCCTCGGGAGGAGACACACCGCGATCGTCGCCAGTCCGAGCAGGGCGATGCCGGCGATGGTATGCGTGTGTCCACGGTGATGCAGCAGCGATCCGAGCGGCGCGGGGGTGATGCGAGTGTAGACGAGGTCCGCGTCGGGAAGGTTTGCGGCCGCGATGCCGACGATGAAGAACGTGCGGCGCGCCGCTCGCGATGCGCCCGCGGGGAGCGCGAGCTCGGCGAGCGTCGCGCCCATGAGAGAATGGGTGAGGTTCTCCACGCGGTGCGCGGGCCGTCAGCGCGGACCGTCGACCAGCACCGCCGCACGCGAGCGATATGGCGCGAAGTTCCGGCCCCAGTCGACCGCGACCACCTCGACGTCGATTCGCGTGCCGTCCACGCGCACGATCACGTAGTGGAACGGGTTCGCGCCCGGGTCGTCGTCCGGTCGAGCAAGATGCTCGAGCGACAGACGTTGCGCGCTGTCCGCGGCCAGATACGCGCGGACGTCCGGCTCCCCCACGTGGCCGTATAGCGGCGCACCGCCGCCGCCACTGACGATCTGATCGATGCGATGCGTGCCGCTCGCGTCGGTCCATCGCTCGACGAAGTGCTCGAACAGATGCTCGTGGCCGGTGAGGAGCAGCCGCACGTGGTGCTGGCGAAACAGCGGCATCCAACGCGCACGAATCGACGCGGCCTGCGACTCGATGCGTCCGCCGCCGTGCGGGCCCGACGAGAAGGGCGGATGATGGAAGAACACCACCACGTTCGGATAGCGACGGCGATCGAGCGTCTCGAGCTGGCGGGTCATCCACGCGAACTGCACCGAGTCGTCGGGAATGTCCGAGTCCACCGCGATGAAGAAGCTGTTGCCGTAGCCGAAGGCGTAGGTCGGGTAGCCGTTCAGACGACGTGGCGAGCCGTCCGGCGGGATGAGCGCAGCGTTCGCCGCGAGG
This sequence comes from Gemmatimonadaceae bacterium, assembly GCA_035265545.1. GTDB lineage: Bacteria > Gemmatimonadota > Gemmatimonadetes > Gemmatimonadales > Gemmatimonadaceae > AG11. Next base: position 10,998 of record DATFOL010000481.1, read on the forward strand.
TAGTTGCGCATCCCCGAGACGCGACGTGGATCGGCGAGGTTGGTCGAGCTGCCCACGTCGTGATTGCCGACCGACAGGAAGTACGGCACTCCACCTTCGGTGGTGAGTCGATCGATCAACGGGATGTAGCTGACCGACCATTGCTGGTCGATCGAGCCATTCACCACCGCGTCGCCGCTCTGGAGGACGAAGCGGATCGAGTCCGCGCTCGTCCGTGCGCGCTTGATGGTTCCGATCATCGACTCGATGACCAGCTGGTGCTCCGCCTGGAGCTGCGTGCCGTCGTGCCGGCCGCGCGTGTCGCCGTAGGCGATGAAGGAGAACTTCGTCACGCCGGCGGTGGACGCCTCGCTGGGTAGCGGGGATCGCGGGGCAGCGATCGCGCGAACCGGCTCGGCTGTGGTGACGACGCCCTGCGCCAGCGCGCTCACGTGGGCGCACGCGAGCGCGAGCAATGGGAAGAGCTTCATGCCTCGTCGATGGGAGTGGTGAATCGGGGACCGAGCGTCGAACTGCGCAGTGCGCGTCTCCGACGCGCGTCACTCACCGGGCGGCGTGTATCGCGCGTCCACCCAGCCGCCCTTCTTCCCGCTCTCGATCGCCTTCTCGATGAAGTGCACGCCGCGTGCGCCGTCCTGCACGGTCGGGAAGTCCGTGTCGAATTCACCAGGCTTGTGGCCGGAGATGTGAGCGGACATCGTGCGCGCCGCATTGAGATAGATGTTCGCGAACGCCTCGATGAAGGCTTCCGGATGCCCGAACGGCAGCCGCGAGTTGTGCTTCACGATCGGATCGAGGTAGTCGTTCCCGCGGCGATAGACGTGCACCGGCCCGTTGCCGTGCAGCAGGTCGAGGTAGTTCGGGTTCTCCTGGCGCCAGTCGAGTCCCGCCTTGGTGCCGTAGATGCGGACGCGCAGGCCGTTCTCCTCACCGACCGACATCTGCGAGGAGTAGATGATCCCGCGTGCGCCGCCCTCGTAGTGCACCAACAGATTCGCGTCGTCCTCGAGCTCGTAGCCGCTGCCGAAGGTCGTGAGGTCGGCGCACAGCGCCTCGACCTCCAATCCGCTGATGTAGCGCGCGAGATGCCAGGCATGGAGTCCGATGTCTCCTACTGCCGAGGAGATCCCAGCGACCTTGGGGTCGAGCCGCCACATGCTGATCCCCGTCGCGCCGGCGAGCCATCCCTGTGGGTATTCGGCGACGATCTTCTTGATCTCGCCAAGCTTGCCCTGGCGCACCAGCTCTCGCGCCTGCTTCACCATCGGGTAGCCGGTGTAGTTGTGCGTGAGCGCGAACACGGTCCGGTGCCGCGCCACCAGCCGGCAGAGCGACTCGGCGTCGTCCAGCGTCGTCGTCATCGGCTTGTCGCAGACCAGGTGGAAGCCGGCCTCGATGAACGTCCGCGCGATCTGGTAGTGCGAGACGTTCGGCGTCACGATCGTGACGAAGTCGATCCGCTCCCCCTCCGGCAGCCGGCGCTCCCGCTCCGCCATCTCCTCGAACGAGCCGTAGACGCGCCCCGGGTCGAGGTGGAGCTCGGCGCCCTGCTGGCGCGACTTCTCGGCGGACGAGGAGAACGCGCCGGCGACCAGCTCGATCTCGCCGTCGAGCGCCGCGGCGGCGCGGTGGACGCCGCCGATGAACGCGCCCGGCCCGCCGCCGACCATCCCGTAACGAAGCTTTCTTCCCAGTGGCATGTGCGTTGGTCGTGTACCCTTGCCTAACGTTACTGACCTTTGCCCGGACGCTTCGCCGGCGCCGCCGGCCGCGGCGGGGCGGCCTTCCCCGCCCTGGCGGGCGCCGCCGTCGTCCCGA
>DATFOL010000482.1:0-5797 GCA_035265545.1 Gemmatimonadaceae bacterium
ACGACTTCTCCACCGTGCCCGAGGAAGAGTCGGGGCAGTCGCAGGTGTTCCTCGCGCTCGACGCCGCGTCCATGGGCACCGCGGGCGAGAGCGAGGTGATCGCCGACCGCATCGTGCGCGCGTTGCACGAGGGCGCCGTCGCCGCGGGTGAGCGGGTGCGGTACCCCGGCGAGCGCACGCTCGAGACGCGTCGAACGAGCCTCGTCGACGGAGTGTTCGTCGACGAGGGGATGTGGCGCGAGGTGCTGGCGCTGTAGTGAGCGCGTCGAGACGCGTCGTGTCACGCCCACCGATGGACGCCGCGCGCACACGGGGCAAGATTCTCGTGTGACCGCACGTTCCTCCTCTCAGCCGGTGCGACCAGTGAGACGGATCTTTCACCTCGCGCTCGCCGCGCTGCTGGTGGCGTCGAGCATCGCCGCCGCGCCCGCGCGCGCGCAGGCGCCCCGCAACCTGCTCGCTGGCAAGGTGGGCGAGCAGCAGCTCGCCGCGATGCTCCTCCCCGCCGAGCGCTGGCATCCATATCCCACGATCGACGAGCGCGACCGGTGGGCCGCGATCCCAGCCGCCATCCGCCAGGCGTACATCCAGGCCGCGGAGAAGGAGCTCGGCGCCGAGTGGGGACAGATCCCAGCGACCGTCACGCTGCGCTACGTGCGCGACGGCAACCGCGCACAGTACGACGGCATGAACACCCAACGGCGCGCGCGGCTCGCCACGCTCGTCATGGGCGAGGTGCTCGAGAACGAGGGTCGCTTTCTCGACGAGATCGCCAATGGAATCTGGGCCATCTCGGAGCAGACTTTCTGGGGCTCGACCGCACACCTCGGCGTGCAGAAGCGCGGTTCCGGTCTACCCGACGTCACGGAGCCGGTCGTCGAGCTGTTCTCGGCCGAGACGGCCGCGCTGCTCGCCTGGACCGACTACCTGTTGGGGAAGAAGCTCGACGCGGTGTCGCCGTTGCTGCGCGAGCGCATCCGCGTCGAGGTCGACCGGCGCATCCTCACGCCAGCGCTCGAGCGCGACGACTTCGCCTGGATGGGGTTCGGGTCGCGAAAGATCGTCAACAACTGGAATCCGTGGATCGCGTCGAACTGGCTCGCCAGCGCGCTGATCCTGGAGCGAGATCCGCAGCGCCGAGCGCGCACCGTGCATCGGATCATGCGCAGCCTCGACGTCTTCATGAACGGCTATCCAGACGACGGCGGCTGCGACGAGGGGCCCGGCTACTGGGACCGCGCCGGCGCGTCACTGTTCGACAACCTCGAGCTGCTGCGGAGCGCGACGAACGGCGGTGTCGACATCTATGCGCACCCGCTCGTGCGCAACATGGGCCAGTACATCTATCGGGCGTACATCAAGGACGCGTACTTCGTGAACATGGGCGACGCGCCCGCCAAGGCGCGGCCCGATCCCGAGCTGGTGTACGCGTATGGCCGGCGCATCGGCGATCCGGTGATGTCCCGATTCGGATCCTTCCTCGCACAGAAGCGCGGAGCGTACGCGCCGGGCTCGTCGAGTCTGGGGCGCATCCTTCCGGCGCTGCTGGTCACCCAGGAAGTCGCGGCGGCGCCCGCCGCCGAGCCGCTGCTCGCCGACGTGTGGCTCCCGGACCTGCAGTTCATGGCCGCGCGCTCCGCCGCCGGCTCGTGGAACGGCCTGTATCTCTCGGCATTCGGCGGCCACAACGCGCAGAGCCACAACCACAACGACGTCGGCAACTTCGTGGTGTACGCCGATGGCAAACCCGTGCTGGTGGACGTCGGCGTGGAGGTGTACAACGCGAAGACGTTCAGCGCACGGCGCTACGAGATCTGGACCATGCAGTCGGCGTATCACAACCTGCCGACGATCAACGGCGTGATGCAGAAGGACGGGGCCGGTTTCCGCGCGCGCGACGTGCGCTACACCGCGGATTCGGCGCGGGCGAGCTTCTCGCTGGATCTCGCCGGCGCCTATCCGGTCGAAGCGAAGGTCGACCGCTACCGGCGGACCCTCTCGCTCGACCGGCGCGCGCGCACCGTGGCGCTCGACGAGTCGTACGCGCTCCGCGAACTCACTTCGCCGCTCCGGCTGAACTGGATGACGCCGCTCTTGGTGGACGTATCGCACGCGGGTGAGGTGCGCCTCCGTGCCTCCGATGAAAAGAGCCCGGAGTTCGTGGTGCGCTACGACCCCGCCCGCTTCGACGCGACGACGGAGGAGATCACTATCGCCGATGCGCGGCTGCTTCCCATCTGGGGCAAACGGCTCGCGCGGGTCGCCCTCGTGGCGAGGGACCGCGCTCTGCAGGGCGAGCATCACCTCACGATCGGCTACGCACGATGATCTCCAGCATCTCCGAGATCTCCCACGTGCGCCGGCGTACGATCACCCGATGAGAGCATTCCAGATCGAGCGCGAAGGTCGCACGCGGCTCGTCACCGTCGCGCCCCCGGAGCCCGCGGCGGGCGACGTGCTGCTGCACGTGCGCACCGTCGGCTTCTGCGGCTCCGACCTCAACACCTATCGCGGGCTCAACCCGCTGGTGTCGTACCCGCGGATCCCCGGACACGAGCTCGCGGGCACCATCGAGCGCGTCGGCAATGCGGTACCACCCGATCGCCTCCGACCAGGGATGCAGGTGACCGTCGTGCCTTACACCGCGTGTGGACGCTGCACGGCGTGCCGGCGCGGCCGCGCCAACGCCTGTCGCGACAACCAGACACTCGGCGTGCAGCGAGAGGGCGCGCTCACCGAGTGGATCGCCGTGCCGTGGGAGAAGGTGCTCGACGCGGAAGGCCTCTCGCCGCGCGAGCTGGCGCTGGTCGAGCCGCTCGCCGTCGGCTTCCATGCGGTGGATCGAGGGCGTATCGCCCACGGTGACGTCGTCGTGGTGATCGGCTGTGGCGCGGTCGGACTCGGCGCCATCGCCGGTGCCGCGCGTCGCGGCGCACGCGTCGTCGCCGTGGACGTCGCGACGGACAAGCTGGCGCTGGGCCGGAAGGCCGGCGCGAGCGAGACGATCGATTCCAGGTCAGTCGGACTCGCCGACCGCCTCCGATCGCTCACCAACGGCGACGGGGCCGACGTCGTCATCGAAGCGGTTGGCCTGCCCGAAACCTTCGTCGCCGCGGTCCATGAAGCGGCGTTCGCCGCGCGCGTCGTGTTCATCGGCTACGCCAAGGCGCCGGTCACCTTCGACACCTCGCAGTTCGTGAAGAAGGAGCTCGACATCCTCGGCTCGCGCAACGCGACCGCGGCCGACTTCGTTGCCGTGATCGAGATGCTGCGCGACGGTGCCTTTCCGGTGGCCGACGCGGTCACGCGCGTCGTGAACCTGGACGACGCGGGCGCCGCGCTCCACGACTGGAGCCGCGATCCATCGGCGATCACCCGCATCCACGTCGACCTGCCATGACCATGGTGACAACCGCGAAGTCGCGGGACGCACTCAAGGTGCAGATCCCTCGACTCGCTACGCTCGCTCGGGATGACAGACGGCTCGCGGCGCACGCGTCGTCATCCCGAGCGGAGCGCGCAGCGCGAAGTCGAGGGATCTGCACCCGCTCGCATTCATGACCGAGACCAACGGCGTCAGCCGACGCGATTTCGTTCTGCAGAGCGCCACACTCGCTGGCGGCATATTCTCCGCCGCGCCAGCGGCCGCTGGCGCGGCGCAGCAGCCAGTCGCCAGCCATCTCACGCTCTGGTACCGCCGCCCCGCGCAGCAGTGGGTGGAAGCACTGCCGGTCGGCAACGGCCGGCTCGGTGCAATGGTGTTCGGCGGCGTCGAGCGCGAGCGGCTCCAGCTCAACGAGGACACGCTCTGGTCCGGTGGGCCGCGCGACTGGAACAACCCGAAAGCGCCGCAAGTGCTCGCCGAGGTGCGCCGGCTGATCGCCGAGGAGAAGTACGTCGAGGCCGACCGCGCCGCGCGCGGCATGCAGGGCCCGTACACCCAGTCGTACGAGCCGCTCGGCGATCTCGTGCTCACCTTCGAGCACGGCGACATCGCGCGCGGTGGCTACCGCCGGCAACTCGACCTGCAATCGGCCATCGCCGACGTGCGGTATCGCGTCGGGAACACCAACTACGTGCGCGAGATCTTCTCGTCGCATCCCGATCAGGTGCTCGTCGTCCGCCTCACGGCGGACACGCCGGGAATGATCACCTTCACTGCCACGCTTGACAGTCCGCTGCGGCACGACGTCCAGAGCGAGGGCACCGTGCTCAAGCTCGTCGGCAAGGCACCCGCCAACGCCGATCCGAGCTACTACGACAGCGGCGCGCCGCCGCTCGTGTACCGCGACGACTCGGGGATGACCTTCGAGGCGCATCTGTCGGCCACCGGAACAGGTGGGCGCATCTGGCAGGATCGCGCCGGCTTGCACGTGCGCGGCGCCAACGAGGTCGTGCTCCGTCTCGCCGCGGCCACGAGCTTCGATGGCTACGACAAGTCGCCGGTGCGCGAGGGCAAGGCGCCAGGACCGGTCGCCGCCGCTCGACTGCGCGCCGCCGCCGCGAAGCCGTACGCCGCGCTTCGCGAAGCGCACGTGGCCGCGCACCGCGCGCTGTTCGACCGCGTGTCGCTCGAGCTCGTGCCGGCGGTGCCGCTCGAGACGTCGCCGCAGGACCTGCCGACCGACGAGCGCATCAACACCCTCGGCGCGAAGGATCTCGCGCTCGTCGGGTTGCTGTTCCAGTACGGCCGCTACCTGCTGATCTCCAGCTCGCGGCCCGGCACCCAGCCCGCCAACCTGCAGGGGATCTGGAACCAGGAGACGCGCCCACCCTGGAGCTCGAACTACACCATCAACATCAACGCCCAGATGAACTACTGGCCGGCCGAGACGACCAATCTCGCCGAGCTGCACGAGCCGTTCATCGACTTCATCGAGCGCGTCGCGGTGAATGGGCATCGCACTGCGCAGGTGAACTACGGCGCACGGGGGTGGGTGGCACATCACAACAGCGACATCTGGGCACAGTCGGCGCCGGTGGGCGACTACGGGAAGGGCGACCCGGTGTGGGCGAGCTGGCACGGCGGGTCGGCGTGGCTGTCGCAGCATCTGTGGGAGCACTACGCCTTCGGCGGCGACGTGAAGTTCCTGCGCGAGCGCGCCTATCCGGTGATGAAGGCGGCGTGCGAGTTCTACCTCGACTTCCTCGTGCCGAACGAAAAGGGGCAGCTCGTCACGTCACCCTCCGCGTCGCCCGAGCTGCGGTTCAAGGTGCCGGGCAGCGGCACCGCGGCGCTCAGCGCGGGCGTGACGATGGACCGCGCGCTCGTGTGGGACCTGTTCACCAACACCATCGAGGCGTCCACCGTGCTCGGCGCCGACGCCGCGTTCCGCGAGAGGATCCGCCAGGCGCGCGCGCGGCTCATCCCGTATCAGGTGGGCAAGCGCGGCCAGTTGCAGGAATGGGCGAAGGACTTCGAGGAGGAGGAGCCGCAGCACCGGCACTTCTCGCACCTGTTCGGCGTGTATCCTGGCCGCGAGATCACCCGCACCGGCACGCCAGCGCTGTTCGCCGCGTCGCGCCGTTCGATGGAGCTCCGCGGCGACGAGGCCACGGGGTGGTCGATGGCGTGGAAGACGAACTTCTGGGCCCGGATGGGCGACGGCGACCACGCGCACCTGATCCTCACCAACCTGCTCAAGCCGGCGTGGAGCACGGCCACGAACTACAGCCGCGGCGGAGGGGTGTACCCGAACCTGTTCGACGCACACCCTCCATTTCAGATCGACGGCAACTTCGGCGCGACGGCCGGAATCGCCGAGATGCTCCTCCAGAGCCACACCGGCGAGGTGCA
>DATFOL010000483.1:0-11898 GCA_035265545.1 Gemmatimonadaceae bacterium
CAGGCTGTCCCTTGCCGATCACGGCTGCCAGGTCCACCGGCTTCCCGTCGAGGGTCTGGACTGCCGCGCTGGGCGCGACCGTCCCCAGGTCGAGCCCGCCATCTTGGGCACCCAGCACTCCCCACCCCCCACTCCCCACCAATAGAGCGAGGGCACCTGCTGCGGCGCGAAGGAATCGTCTCTTCAAAGTCATATCAGCAGTTGACCCATCTTGATCAGGTAGTATTCCGCCGCGCCGAACATTACGAGCGCGAAGAGCTTTTTTACCGTCACCATCCAAGCACCAGCGCGTGGTAATCGCGCCAGCGAGCCGCTCGAAAGGCCAACCACCACCAGCAGCGTCGACATTCCCAGCGAGAACGTCAGCAGGTACAGGAATCCCAGACCGGCGCTCTTGGTCACCGTCACCCAGGTCAGTACCGCCGCCATAACTGGCGCCGAGCAGGGGGCCGCCACGAGACCCGACATCGCGCCCATGGCGAAGGCGCCCGAGAACCGGCCGGCCGTACCCATGGCCGCCGCCCGTTGGGTGATACCCGCCGGAATCCGAACCGGTATCACGTCCAGCATTCCCAGCCCGGCCAGGATGAGCACGTTCGCCATCGCGAAGTAGAGCCACGGGTTGGTGCTCACGCTCCCGAACAGCGTTCCCGTCAGCCCGGCGAACACGCCGAGCGCGGAGTAAACCATCGCCAGCCCGATCACGTAGGTCAGGGTGAGCAGGACGGGACGGAGCTTCGACGCCGACCGGTCGCTCGCCGTCTGACCGCCGACGATCGCCGCCGTGATCGGGATCATCGGGTAGACGCAGGGCGTGAGACTGGTCAGCACCCCGCCGGCGAACAGCGCGGGGAGCGCGAGCGCGGGATTGCCGCTCAACAACTGCGTGATCGAGCTGTCTTGCACTGGGAATGGGTTCGGAGATCGGGGGATTAACGAGCGCGACGGACGTGCCGTCGTACCCCGTGGAAGCTAAGAGGGTCACTCAGGAGGCTGCATGTCACCGCTCACCAACGCACCGCGTGACCGAACCGTTCGTCGCGCCCTGCTGGTCGCTCTGCTCGCGCTATCCTCGCTCGTCGTCGCCGCGCGCGGCGTGGCTGGCGCCCAGACCGTGAGCTCCAGTGGCGGGGATGTCACGAGCGCAGGCAACGCCTCCGCGCTGCACATGATGATGACGCCGGTGCGCGCGCCCGCGCCGGGCGACAGCGCCCGCGCCGCGCGGATCGCCGCCGAGCTTCGCCACGCGATCCTCGAGTACCGCGACACCACCGCCGCCGTCGCCGACGGCTACCGGATGTTCGCGCCGCAGATCAAGAACCAGAAGGTCTACCACTTCACCCGTGGCTGGAGCGCGGTGCAGGAGGCCTTCCGGTTCGATCCGGCCAAGCCGACCTCTCTCTTGTACACCAAGGGCGCCGACGGGAGATTCGTCCTCGTGGGCGGGATGTATACCGCGCCGAAGCGGTTCGACCTCGGCAAGCTCGACGAGCGCATCCCGCTCTCAATCGCGCGCTGGCACAAGCACGTGAACTGGTGCGTGCCCGGGCGCGGCCAGACCGCGCGCTGGCTCGAGCGCGCGAACGGGCGGCCGGTGTTCGGACCGGAAAGCCCGATCGCGACGAGGAAGGCCTGCGACGCGGTGGGCGGCGTCTTCTACGAGTCGCCGCTCGGCTGGATGGTCCACGCGAACGTGATGACGTCGAGCGATCCGAAGATGATCTGGGGCGACGAGCACGCGGGGCACGACATGCACGACGGGATGAAGGGCGACATGCACGACGGGATGAAACACGACCGCGAGTGACCTCGCCGCGCGGCGGTGATCGCGCGCGGCGCGAGCGCGAGAGCCTCGAGACGCTGCTCGAGTCGATCGGTGGCGAGACCGAGCTGCGTCCACTCCTCTCGCGCATCCTCGTCGAGGCGTGCGAGCTGCTCGGCGCTGACGAGGGCACCATCGGCCTCGTGAACGACACGCGCGGCACCGTCCGCACCGAGGCCGCGCACCACATGCGGGGCGACGAGCTGGGGTTCGAGATCCCGCGCGGCATCGGCCTCACCGGCGCGGTGCTCGCGGCAGGAGCGCCCGTTCAGGCGCGTCGCTATGGCGATCTCCCTGGCGCCGACCGCCCCTGGCGCGCCGACCACGCCGTGCTCGGCGTGCCCATCCGCTGGGGCGACGCGATCATCGGCGTGTTCGGGCTCGGGCGCGCACCGCGCACCGGCACGCGACGTCGGCGCACGTTCACCGCACGCGACGTCGACACGCTCGCGCGCTTCGCCCGCTACGCCGCGATCGCGATCGAGAACGCGCATCGCTTCGCGCGCGAGCGGGCGCGCCTCGAGCGCTCGACGCTCATCGCGCGCGTCGGTCAGCTCGCCAGCGCGAATCTTCATCTGCACGACCTGCTGCAGCGCACCGCCGACGCGGTGCACGAGCTTCTCGGCTACGAGAACGTCGCCATCCCGCTCGTCGAGGGAGAGATGGAGAGCGGCGGCGCCATCCTCCATCTCACCGCGTTCGGGGGCGAGTACAAGCGGGCCGTCGGCGGCGAGCACCGGCTGCCGATGACGGCGGGCATCATGGGCGCCGCGGCGCGCACCGGTGAGACGGTCCTCGTCAACGACGTCGCGGGCGATCCGCGCTATGTGCCCACTCCCGGCGTCGACGGGATCCGCGCCGAGCTCGCGGTGCCGATCATCCTCGGCGCGCGCGTGCTCGGCGTGCTCAACGTCGAGAGCTCGGTGCCGTTCACCGGGGAGGACGCGGCGGGGCTCCGCGTCGTCGCCGCGCAGCTCGCGGTCGCGATCGAGAACACGCGGCTGTTCGGCGCCGCGCAGGAGGCCGCCGTGCTCGACGAGCGCCACCGCCTCGCCCGCGAGCTGCACGACGCGGTGGCCCAGCAGCTCTTCAGCGCGTCGCTCGTCGCGCAGGCCGTCGGGCCGGCGTTCGCGCGCGACGCGGTCGAAGGAGAGCGCCGCGCCGAGATGCTCGTGTCGCTCACGCGCACCGCGCTGTCGGAGATGCGCGCGCTGCTGTCCGAGCTGCGCCCCCTGCGTCCCGAGTCGAACGGCGCCGCAGCATCCCGCGAGCCGACTGGCCTCGCGCGGGTACGGCGCGACGGGCTCGTCGCCGCGCTGCGCTCGTACGCCGGCTCCGCCGTGCTCTCGGGGCTCGACGTCGCCATCGTGGGCGACGGCTACCGCTCGCAGGGCGCCGCGCACGACGAGATGCTGTACCGCATCGCGCAGGAGGCGCTGCACAACGTGGCCAAGCACGCACGTGCGACGCGTGCCGAGGTGCGCCTCGAGCGCTGCGACGACCAGGTGCGACTCCGCGTGTCGGACGACGGCGTCGGCTTCTCGCTCGACGAGCAGGGCGGAACGCGCTCCGGCGAAGACGTGGGCGGGCTCGGACTGCGCTCGATGCGCGAGCGCGCCGCGGCGGTCGGAGGCAGTTTGCGCGTGACACGCGGCCCGGTGCGCGGCTCCATCGTCGAGGCGCTGCTCCCCACCGCGCGCGAGGTTCCGACATGACCGACGCCAGGCCGATCACCGTGCTCCTCGTCGACGACCACCAGGTCGTGCGCGAGGGGATGCGGATGATCCTCGGCGAGGCCGGTCGCGCCAGCGAGGACGGCGCGCCGGCGATAGAGGTTACGTGCGAGGCGGCGAACGGGGAGGAGGCGGTGCGCGAGGCGGCGCGCTGCCGCCCCGACGTGGTGCTGATGGATCTCCAGATGCCCGGCGTCGATGGCGTCCAGGCGACGCGCCGCATCGTCGACGCGCGCACCGCCGGCGCCATTCTCGTGCTCACGACGTTCGAGGACGACGTGCACGTGCGCGCCGCCGTGCAGGCCGGAGCGATCGGCTATCTGTTGAAGGACGTGCTGAAGGAGGATCTCGTGCGGGCGATCCGCGACGCGGCGCGCGGGAGGCCGACGCTGGACCCGCGCGCGCAGCGGACGCTGATGCGTACGGTCGCGTCGCCGGAGCCGTCGCCGTTCGCGAGCCTGACGCCGCGTGAGCTCGACGTGCTGCGCTGCATCGCGCGCGGGTGCAGCAACAAGCAGATCTCGGCGGAGCTGAACCTCAGCCTCGGCACGGTGAAGGGGTACGTCAGCGCGGTGCTGGATAAGCTCGGCGTGGCGGATCGGACAGGGGCGGCATTGTTCGCCGCGAAGCACGGGTTGGACGACGGGACCTGAAACTTCACTCGGGTCCGCCCCGGTAGATGATCGTGCTCGGCGCTCGACCCATCTCGACACGAGGATCTCCACGATGAGTCAGAAGGCAGCCACTGCTCGGCTCTCGCAGGACGCGACGTCGGCCGAGGTAGAGAAGGCGACGGACCGGTTGGCTCGCGCGCAGGTGAAGGTGAGTGAGCTCGAGGTGAATGTTGCCGAGCTGACTCAGCAGCAGCAGCAGCAGCGCATCACCGGTGCGGAGCGAGAGCGGCTCGGCAGGAAGTGGGCGCAGGCCATGCAGGAGCTGAGCGTGGCGAACGTCGAGCGGCAGTCAGCGGAGCTGCAGATGAACCAGTTGCTGGGACGGCAGCAGCCGGCTGGCCAGCCGACCTTCGCGCTGGCGGCTCCACCCACACCGAAGACCGCGACCACGGCGCCCCCCGATCCCTTCCTCGGCCCGAAGGACATCGTGACCGTCTACATCGGCGGGGTGGTGTTGCTGCTTCCACTCGTGCTCGCGCTCTCGCGCCGTCTGTGGGTTCGCGGCATCCGGCGCGAGTCGCTCGACCTCGAGAACAGCCCGCGCCTTCAGCGCATCGAGCAGGCGATCGAGTCCATCGCGATCGAGGTGGAGCGCATCGGTGAGGCGCAGCGCTTCACCACCAAGCTGTTCGCCGAACGCCAGCTCGACGCTGCGCCGCGGATTCCCGGCCCCGTTCCGCCTCGCCGGGAGCCGGGCGTGATCACACCGCACTAGCTCGGCTCGGGAGCTCGGAGAAGGGCGGCCGAATCCCGGCCGCCGCCCGCCACGTAGGCTACACTACACGACCGCCTCGACGGGAGGATTCGGCATGCCGCAGGGACCAGTCATCGCCTCGACTCAGGACCTCAACGCCAAGCTCAGCGATCTGCGGGCGAAGGCGAGCGATCTCAAGCTGCGCGCCAGCGACCTCGAGGTGCGCAAGAATCAGCTCGGCGAGCAGCGCCGCCGTTTGGGCGCCGACGTCGCGCCCGGGGCGATCGACAAGCAGTTGGCCGACGCCGAGCACGAGCTGGCCTCGACACGCATCCAGCTCGAGTCGATGAACGAGCAGATCGGGGACCTCGAGACCGAGCGCGACATGGCACGCGCGTTCAACATGGCGCCGCCTCCCGGCGGCCACATCGCGATGACCGCGCCTCCACCGGACGCCCTGACCGCGAACCGCGTGGAGCTCGAGCGAGGCGCCGCCATCGGCGGGTTCCTTCTCCTGGTCCCGTTCGTGATTGCCTACGCGCGCCGAATCTGGCACCGCAGCGGGCCGCAGCACGTCAACGTCGAGGACAGCCCGCGCCTCCAGCGCATGGAGCAGGCGATCGAATCGATCGCGCTCGAGGTCGAGCGCATCGGCGAAGCCCAGCGCTTCACGACCAAGCTCCTCGCCGACCGCCAGCCCGACGCGGTCGCGCGGATGGGGATCTCGCGCAAGGAGCCGGGAACGATCACGCCGCACTGAGCGCGGGTGCGCGGGTCCGGGAACGGCGTCGGGACGCTTCAGCCTCCTGGGCGTGAAGGTGCAGATCCCTCGACTCGCTGCGCTCGCTCGGGATGACAACGGTCGCTACGCTCGCTCGGGATGACAGGGCGGCGCGCCGCCCTGTCATCCCGAGCGGAGCGCGTAGCGCGGAGTCGAGGGATCTGTACTCGCCCGAACGCACGAACTCCCGCCCTCCCGCCCTACGACGCACCCGTGCGCCGCGGACGCCTCCACTCGCCGGTCGTGATCGACTTCGGCCGGCTCGCGCGCTTCGCGCGCTTCGCCACGGTCTTCTCCGGCACCACCGTCGTCGCCTCGCTCAACCCGAGCAACGCCACCAGCTCGCGCGCCACGTCCAGGGTCGGCTCCGCCGACGACTCCGGCGTGATCCACGCGATGTGGCCATCGGGACGCAGCAGCACCGCCTGCCGAGAGTCCGCGCCGAAGTACGCGTGCCACAGGTGCGTCGCCGTCGCGAAGGACGCGCGCGCGCGCACGATCACCGTCTCGAGCGGCACGCCGAGTAGCCGCGCTGCCGCCTCGGCCGGCGCGCACCACGACTCACCGTCCGTGCTCGCGAGCAGCACGAAGCCGCGCTCGGCGAGATCCACCGTCGACACGCTCCGTCCGTCGCTCTCGATCCAGAGATGCGGCACGCGCTGGCCGATGCGCGCCGGCAGTCCCGGCTTCACGTAGCCGCCGTCGGTCACGATCTCGGACGGCGCGACCGCGCTCGACTGATAGACGGCGCCCATGTCCGCTGCGAGGCCGGTGAGCTCGGGCATCTGTCCGATCGACCGCGCGACGTTGCGCTCGCCCACCGGCTTGCGCTCGGTCTCGTACGTGTCCAGCAGCGACGGCGCGGCCCATCCGCGGATCACCGCGGCGAGCTTCCACGCGAGGTTGTGTGCGCCATGGATCGCCGTGTTCATCCCCATGCCGCCGCTCGGCGTCATCCGGTGCGCTGCATCGCCCACGAGGAAGACGTTGCGGTCTCGGAAGCGCTCGGCCACCTGCGCGCCGAAGACCAGCGTGGCTGCATCGATCACGTCGACGTCGACATGGATGCCGACGGCCTTGCGCACGAGGTCCTGCAGCCCACACGGATCGGGCAGCTCGGTTCCCGGCGTCCACGGCGTGGCGAAGATCCATCGTCCGTCCCCGCTCGTTGGGGTGAGGATGCCGTTGACGTGCTCGTTCTTCACCGCGTACAGCGCGCAGAGCGGCGTACGCGCGATGGTCGCGAGGTCCGCGCGGAACAGGACGCTCAGGTGCTCGCCCATCTGTCCGTTGCCCGTCATCTCGATGCCGGACTTGCGACGCACGCTGCTCCACACGCCGTCGGCGCCGACGAGGAAGCGCGCGCGCACGACGCGACCGCGATTGGTGCGTCGGTCGACGATCGTCGCTTCGACGCCGTGCTCGTCCTGCTCGATCGCGGTCAGCTCGGTATTGAATCGGATCTCGGCGAGGTCCTGGTTGCGCGCGTGCGCGAGCAGGATCGGCTCGAGATAGTCCTGCGCGCACGCCACCGGCGCCGTCGGGCTGAGCGTGCGCGCGAGCTCCGCGTCGGGGTAGCCGAGCGACACGTGCTGCAGCTCCGGGCCGGCAAGGGTGGTACGGATGGAGTTGACGATGTCGACGTCGAACCCCGCTTCGCGGACGCGCGCGTCGACTCCCCACTGCCGGAACAGCTCCATCGTTCGGGTGGAGATGCCCGCGGCCTTCGGGTGGAGCGCCGTGTCGGCGTGCTTCTCGACGAGGAGCGAAGAAACGCCGAGGCGGGACAGCATGATCGACGTCGAGAGGCCGGTCGGGCCACCTCCGACGATGAGAACCGAGGTATCGTAGTCCGACGACATGATCTGCTCCTGATGTTCGCTGAAGACGTGGTAGATCGCATCTTCAAGCTCACCGGAGCGAGACTCGCGCGGCATCGTGCACAGGACTGGACCTTGGGGTCACGATGGTTGGTTGGCACCACTGACTTTGGTCAGGGTGCCGGCACTGCCCGACTGCGTTCAGAGAGGGATCGGTTTCCGTCCAGGGTGTACTACCTTGCTGATCCATGCGACCGACCGGGGCCCGCCGAAGCCGGTAAGGAAGTACCGGCACACCGAGCCGCCACCCCGACGCAGCATCGTCCAATCCCGGCAAGCTCGCGCCCGAGTAAGGTCCAACTGAGCTCGCCACTCGTCACTCATCGATCCGCACCGCCGCCATGCGCGTTCACATCGCCGTCGCCGTCGTAGCACTCGTCGCCGCCACCGGCGCGCGAGCCCAGGACACCCGCCGCTCCGCGCCGCTGAAGCGGGCCGCGTCGTCCACCGACGTCCCGGCCACGCTGCCGCTCAAGTTCGTCGGCCCGCCGACCAGCGCCGCCATCACGCCACTCGACCTCATGACGCGGCTCTACAAGTTCGCCGACGATTCCATGATGGGGCGGCTCAGCGGCACGGTGTGGAACGACAAGGGCACGGACTACATCGCGGCAGAGCTCAAGCGCCTCGGCATCAAGCCCGCCGGCGACGACGGCTACTTCCAGCACCCGCTCATCCGGAAGGCCTTCGCCGACACGTCGTGGATCGGCGTCGGCGAGCGCCGCTTCGCGCTGTGGAAGGACTTCGCCCCACGCCCGCAGGGCGACACCATCGCCGCGTTCACCGACACGCCCGTGGTGTTCGGCGGCATCTCGAACGACAGCACGAGCTGGCTCCCCGCCGAGCAGGCCGCGGGGAAGGTCGTGCTGCTCCGCGTCGGCAACGGTGCCGATGGCGCCCCCGACTACAACTCCGTCAACCGCGCCGTGCTCTCGGGGCGCTTCCCCGACGCGGCGGCCGTGGTCGTCGCGCAGCTCTCGCACGTCCCGCCCGGCTATCTGGAGCAGAACTACTCGCAGCAGCAGGTCGGTGTGAAGGCCGAGCCAGTGTCACGCCCGAAGCAGCCGGCCTACTTCTACGTCACCGATTCGCTGGCGGAGGCGATGCTCGGCGCACCGCTCGCCGCTGCGCAGACCGGCGCGGTCGGTCAGCCGCTGAAGGGACAGATCCTCCAGACCACCGGCGTCGCACCGGGCCGCAACGTCGTCGGCATCATCGAGGGATCGGATCCCACCCTGCGCAATCAGTACATCGTCATCGGCGCCCACAACGATCACGAGGGGTTCAACCAGAAGCCGGCCGACCACGACTCGGTGAAGGCGTTCATGATGCACGCCGCCCCGCAGGGCGCCGACAGCCCGAATCCCAAACCCACGCCGGAGCAGTGGGTGAAGATCCGCGCGACGATGGACTCGCTGCGCCGGCTGCATCCGTCACGCCCGGACTCGATCTACAACGGGGCGGACGACGATGGCTCGGGAAGCATGACGCTGCTGGAGATCGCCGAGCGCTTCGCCACCGCGCCGACGAAGCCGAAGCGCTCCGTGATCTTCAACTGGCACGTCGGCGAGGAGGAGGGGATGCTCGGCTCCACTTACTTCACCGACCATCCCACCGTGCCGCGCGACTCGATCGTCGCGCAGCTCAACATCGACATGGTGGGCCGCGGCCGCGCCACCGATGCGACGGGTGAGTCGAAGGACGGCAAGCTGCTCCACGGCGGGCCGGGCTATCTCCAGCTCATCGGCTCGCGCCGTCTGTCGACGGAGCTGGGCGATCTCATCGAGCGCACCAACACCCGCGGAAAACTCGGCTTCAAGTTCGACTACTCGCTCGATGCCGACGGCCACCCGCAGAACATCTATTGCCGCAGCGACCACTGGGCCTACGCGCGCCATGGCATCCCGGTGGTGTTCTTCACCACGGGCGGTCACGCCGACTACCACCAGGTGACCGACGAGCCGCAGTACATCGACTACCGCCACATGTCGCAGATCGGGCAGCTCATCCACGCCGCGGCGACGAACGTCGCGAACCTCGCGCACCGCGTGGTCGTGGACAAGCCGAAGCCGGATCCGCTCGGGGTGTGCAAGCAGTAGTGCGTCGCTAGCGCGCGAGCGGCTCGACAACGAGCCGCTCGCGCGACGCCGCGCCGTCCGGCTCCGCCCCGCGCAGCATTCGACGCGCGCTCAGCACCAGCCCTGCGGCGAACTGCGCGGCGCCCAGAACCGCCGGCGCGACGTGCAGCGCGTCGGTGTAGCCCACCCAGAAGTGCACGCCGATGGCGCAGAGAAAGCCCGCCGTCCCGGCGATGGCGAGCGCCTGCCAGAGCGCGGGACCCGGGCGCCCGCACCACACCGCGAGCCCGAACGCGATCCCGCACGAGATCAGACCACCGCCGAACCCCGCGCGGTCGTGCGCGATCAGCGGCACGAGCTTCGGGCTCACTGCCCGTAGCTGCTCCGCCGTCAGTCCCATGAACGCGAGGTCCGTCGGCACGAACACCCGCGTCACGCCGATCATCTGGATGGTGAGCCCCGCGCCGATCATGCCGAGCGCGGTGAGCAGCAGCAGTGCGCGCCCCGCACCATCGATGCTGCGCCAGGTGCGCGGCCGCCAGCCCGGCGCGAGCAGCGTGCGCCAGCCTTGCGCGCCGCGGAGCCGCTGCCGCGACAGCACCAGCCCCGCCGCGAACGTCGGCAGCAGGAGTAGCGTCGCCGTCCCGTGCCAGCTGTCGAGGTAGCCGTACCCGAGGTAACCGAGGAAGCTGAGGAATCCCACCACGCCGCTCACGACGAGCGCCCACCACGCCCACGCAGCGCCGCGCCGCAGCGGAAACTCGGCCAGCCACAGGTACAGCGTCCCGATCGCGATCAGCACTCCGCCGAACGTCGCGCGGTCGTGGACCATGAAGCTCACGACGCGACAATCGCCCAGCGCGCACAGCTCGCGCGCCGACATCCCGAGGAACGCGAGGTCGTGCGGGAGGAACTGCCGCACCGCCGAGAGGAAGAGCGCGAACCCGCCGCTGAACAGCAGCGCGAGCGCGGTGAGCACGATCAGCGGGCGCCCGTCCTTCACGAGCGCTCGCCCGAGCCCACGCCGGTCCGTCGACGCGGAGATCACGAAAGCAGAGGGATCATCGTCGCCATACACTCGATCGGGACGACCCGCCCCGCAACCACGCCACGCGACCGCCCCTTGGCGATGGAGAGCTCGAGCGAGCGCGAGCGCACGCCGACAGTGCGATCTCGCGCCCACACCCGGAGCGTGCCATGTTTTGCCGTCCCGTCCCACCCCCGAGGCCCCCATGCTGAAAGTCGTCCCGCTCGTGCTGTTCGCCGGCGCCGCGGCGTTCGTGTCCACGTCGACACTCCGCGACGCACGCACCGATGCCGCGCTCACGATTCCCGTCGTCACGGTGCACGCGAAGGATTTCGCGTTCGAGATGCCGAAGTCGATCCCGGCCGGTCAGACCAGCTTCCGGTTGATCAACGACGGCAAGGAGCTCCACCATCTCACGATCATCCGACTCGCGGACGGAAAGACCCTCGCCGACTTCACAGAGGCGATGAAGGCCGGCCCGCCGCCGAAGTGGGCCACCGCGGTCGGCGGACCGAACGCGGCGATGCCCGGCAAGACCGCCGAGGCGACGCTGAATCTGGAAGCGGGCAACTACGTGCTCGTGTGCTTCATCCCGTCGCCGGGCGAAGAGACGCCACACGCGATGAAGGGAATGATTCAGCCGCTCATCGTTACTCCCGCCGGTGTCGTGCAGGCAGGCGGTCCGGTGGGCGTCACCGCGCCCGACCCGAAGCCCGATGTGCACCTCGAGCTCAAGGAGTACGGCTTCGCCTTCTCCAAGCCGATCACCGCGGGGAAGCACACGATCCACGTGATGAACCAGGGGGCGCAGGACCATGAGGTCGTGCTCGTGAAGCTCGCCCCCGGCAAGCACGCGGCCGACTTCACCGACTGGGCGATGACCGGCATGAAGGGCCCGCCCCCCGGCGAGCCGATGGACGGCATGGCCGCGATGGCCACCGGCCGCACCGCGATCTTCAGCAACGACTTCACCCCGGGGATGTACGCCGCCGTCTGCTTCGTCACCGACGAGGTGGATCACAAGCTGCACACGGCCCACGGGATGTCGGTGGAGTTCGAGGTGAAGTAGAGGCGCGGACGGCGCGCGGTGCCGCTGTTCGTCAGTGCTTCGGTTTCTCAGTAAACGGCTGACCTCGGGACGCAGGAGCTTCCCGAGGTCAGCCGTTTACTGAGAAACCGATGACCGACTAACCAATCATGGCACTGCCG
>DATFOL010000484.1:0-4574 GCA_035265545.1 Gemmatimonadaceae bacterium
GATGACCGTGCGCGCCGTGGTCACGGCGAGCGGACACGTGTCGATCGGCGGCTCCGGCTACGCGCCGGAAGGCGAGGTGGTGGCGCAGGGCGCAACGCTCGACGGCGCGCTCCGCATCGAGCTGGAACGCGCGCTCACCGCCACGTTTCTCGCCAACAACGCGACGCTCCACCAGAGCGACGAACGCTGGCATGTGCAGGGCGATCCGACGGAAGGCGCGCTGCTCGTCGCCGCGCGGAAGGCCGGTCTCGACGCCCGCGCCCTGACGGCGCGTTGGCCGCGGGTCGACGAGCTCCCCTTCTCCTCGGAGCGCAAGCTCATGAGCACGGTGCACCTGGACACCGAGCACGGGAGCGCACGCACGCTCTTCACCAAGGGCGCCCCCGACGTCCTCCTGCCGCGCTGCTCACACGAGCTGGTGGGCGCCGAGCCGGTGGAGCTCACCGACACACGCCGTGAGGCGTTGCTGCGCGCGAGCGATGCACTCGCCGACGAGGCGCTGCGCACGCTGGGCGCGGCGTACCGGCTGCTCGGCGCGAACGACAAACTGGCACGAGACGTCGCGGCTGGGGCCCGCGACACCGGCGTTGAGCGCGAGATGGTCTTCCTGGGCCTGATCGGGATGATCGATCCTCCGCGCGCCGAGGCCGCGGACGCGGTGCGCCGCACGAAGCAGGCAGGAATCCGTCCGATCCTCATCACCGGAGATCATCCGCGCACCGCGGTGGTGATCGCGAACGAGCTGGGCATCGTCGCCGACCGTCGGGTGCTGGTGGGCGCCGAGCTCGCACGTCTCTCCGATGAGGAGCTCTCGCGCGCGGTGGTCGACACCTCGGTCTACGCCCGGGTGGATCCCGCGCACAAGCTACGCATCGTGGATGCGCTGCAGCGGAACGGCGAGGTGGTCGCCATGACGGGCGACGGCGTGAACGACGCGCCCGCGCTGCGTGCGGCGGACATCGGCATCGCGATGGGGATCTCGGGCACCGACGTGTCGAAGGAAGCCGCCGACATCGTGCTCGCCGACGACGACTTCGCCACGATCGTCGCCGCGGTCGAAGAAGGGCGCGCGGTCTACGCCAACATCCGGCGCTTCCTTCGCTTCCTCCTCTCCGGCAACATCGCCGAGGTGATGACGATGTTCTTCGGCGTGCTGTTGGCCGGCCAGCTCGGCATGCGCGGCGAGGATGGCACGCTGCTCCTTCCTCTCCTCGCCACCCAGATCCTCTGGATCAATCTCGTGACTGATGGCGCTCCCGCGCTCGCACTCGGGCTGGATCCGGCCGAGCCGGGGCTGATGCTACGCGGTCCGCGCGATCGCAAGGAAGGAGTGCTGACGCGCCGAACGTGGAATCAGGTCGCGACCGTGGGACTCGTCATGGCGCTCGGGACGCTCGTGGTGCTCGATGCATCGCTGCCCGGCGGATTCATCCCGGGCACTGGCGACGTGGGCCACGCGCGATCCATGGCGTTCACCACGCTCGTGCTGTTCCAGCTGCTGAACGCCTTCGACGTGCGCTCCGAAGTTCAGAGCGCGTTCACCGGGCTCACCCAGAGCCGCTGGACGTGGGCAGCCGTCGCCCTCTCGGTCCTGCTGCAGGTCGCGGTGCTCTACCTGCCTCCGCTCCAGCGCGCCTTCGAGACGACGCCGCTGAGCGGCGCCGACTGGCTCCTCTGCGTCGGCGTGGCGAGCTCGGTGCTCTGGCTGAGCGAGCTGGCCAAGCTGGTCCGGCGGTACCGAGTTGCCCGCGGGGCATTCGGAGAACTCCCGACAGGATATCGGCGAGTCTGACGACAGACCGGGCGGCTCGGGAGCCGCATCTTCGGATCAACCAGTTCATGGTGACCCGGATGACCGCCACTCTTCGTGCTCCCTCTCTCGGACGCCGCTCGGTCGTGCCGCCCAGCCCACCTGGCGCAGGACAGGCCACGCCTCCGAGCCCCCAGCTGTCGCTCGCCCTGCGACTGTCCACCGCCCTCGCCGTCGTCAACGCGCTCGCCGGGCTGATCAGCGTGCTCGTCCCGGGCGTGTTCCGGGATGCGCCCGCGTATGCCGGGAACGCCCGCGGCACCTACGTGGTGATCCTCCTCGTCGCCCTGCCCGCCCTGCTGCTCGCGATGCGGTCCAGCGCTCGCGGCTCGCTGCGGGCCGGCTTCGTCTGGCTCGCGAGCGTCGGGTACATGCTCTACAACGCCATCCTCGCGAGCTTCTCGCTGCGCTTCAACCCGCTCTTCCCGCTGTACGTCGCGTCGCTGTCGCTCGGCGTCTCGTCGCTCGTCGCCCTGCTGCGCTGCCTCGACGCCGGCCAGCTCGCGCGCCGGCTTTCCCCGCGCGTTCCCGTGCGCGCCATCGCGGCGTATCTGCTGGTGACCGCCGCGGCGTTCGCGCTCCTCTGGCTGCGCGACGTGGTCCCGGCCATCCTGTCCGGTGGCGTGCCGCAGTCGATCCGCGGCACCTCGCTCTCCACGAACGTGGTGGAAGTGATCGACCTGGCGTTCACCCTGCCCCTCACCTTCGCGGCCGGTCTGTGGCTCTGGCGCGCGCGGACATGGGGCGTGCTGCTCGCCGGCACGATGCTCGTGTTCCTCACGATCGAGGCGATCAGCGTGGCGACGGATCAGTACTTCGGACATCTGGCAGATCCATCGCAGCCCACCGGAGCGATCGCGCTGTTCGTCGTGCTCGCCGTGATCGGCCTCGTGCCGACAATCGCCTTCCTGCGCGGGATCTGCGAGCCGGCGCCCGCAACGGGGCTCCGCCGAGTCTAGCGCTCCTCGTCCCGGCGGCGCGCCAGGGCGTCCGTCACCCGGGCGAGCGTCGCGGTCGCAGCGCGGAGGTCGCGTTCGCCGATCTCCGCGCCGAGCGCGTCGGCCCACCCGCGCTGCGCCGCCTGAATGGCGCGGAGCGTCGAGCGTCCCCGCGCCGTCAGCTCGAGCAGCATCGCTCGCCGGTCGTCCGGATTGTCGCGATAGCCGGCGTGCCCGCTCTCGGCGAGCAGGTCGGCGACGCGCTGCACGCT
Source organism: Gemmatimonadaceae bacterium (assembly GCA_035265545.1). Taxonomy (GTDB): domain Bacteria; phylum Gemmatimonadota; class Gemmatimonadetes; order Gemmatimonadales; family Gemmatimonadaceae; genus AG11. The sequence continues at coordinate 3,021 of DATFOL010000484.1, forward strand.
CTGCCGCGCCTGGCCGAGCGCGCGCGCGACCGTGGCGACCGTGGCAGGCTCCTCCTCGATGGCGGCGAGCACGCGCCAGCGCGCGCTGGTCTGTCCCGTCGGGCCGGCGAGCTGGTCTCCGGCATCGATGAGGATCCCCGACAGGCGCAGCACCTGCACGGCGAGCACGCTGAGCGCGTCCCCGGCCGGTGAGCGCCGTGCCCTGGCGTCCACCCGCGCTGTCGAGCGCGATGCTCGGCTCGCCATGAGACTGCGCTCAGCCAGCCGGAGCGAAGCGCACGTCGCGCACGGTCACTTCGGGGTCGGTGAACGCGAGCAGCCGCTCCGCTTCCTCGGCGAGCGCGGCGCGGTCCTTCCGGGCGATCCGCCGCAGCGGATCGATCGTGAGCGTCGCGCGCTTCCTGTCGCGGACGATCTTCCACGTCGCCGCGACCGTTCCGTCCACCAGCGCCGACGCGAGCAGTCCATTCTTCGTCCACAACGCCTTCCGAAGCTCGTCGGAGAGCATGCGCCTACGGTCGGCGTGGCCGAGCACGATGTTGTCGTACTCGGGGAGGAACCGCGGCGGCGCCGGAACGTCCGGGTCGGGGAGCGGGCCGTCCGGGAGATCGAACAGCTCCTTGCCCGCCTCGTCGCGGAAGGTGCGGAGCTGCGGTCGCAATCGCTCCATCGCCGCCTTCAGCCCGGTGAGTCGCGACCATTCCTGCACGTCGGCCACCGTCGCGGGGCCGAAGGCGCCGAGGTAGCGCACGATCAGCTCGTCGGGCGACTGGTCATTCGAGAGTGGACGACGGAGCCATGACTCGGCCAGGGTCGCCGGTACGGCACCGCCGCGCCCCCACGTTCCGCGCGGCGGCACGTGCACGAGCGGCAGCAGGAACTGGAGCGAGAAGCCGAGCGCGTCCGGATCGCCATCGGGCCACCGCTCGAGGAGCAGCGCCCTGAGCTCCGTCACCGTGCGCGGTGCCTCGGCGAGCAGCGCTCGCCCCGTCTCGAGGAGCTCGGCGCGATCGATGTCGGCCATGCGCTTGCCGAAGTAGCCACGGCAGATGCGCTCGAGCATCGGCTGGAGCACGGGGCGGAGCTGCAGGTAGTCGCGCGCCGTGACGAGATGCTGGGTGGCGCGCATCATCGTCGAGCGCACGACGCGCTTATGCATCATGAGCCGGGTGAGGTCGTCCTTCTCGAATGCCACGAGTCGCGTCCAGAGCCCGATGTACGGCGGATTGGGGAGCTGCGCCTGGAGGCCGATCAGCCGCTCGATCGTCTCGAGCACGGGCAGCTCGACGCGTTCGAGCAGCATCTGCCGCTCGAGGACGGCGCGGTTGAGGGCGCGGGTGGAGAGAACGTTGGGTTTCGATCGAGGCATCGCTGGGCCGGTTCTTCCGTTGTTCCGGGTTGGGGAGGCTAGCGATATTGACAGTATTCTGTCAATACTGGCCGCTCCCGGCATGAGGAGCAAATCCGGCTGTTCTCCGTGCAGATCCGGGTAAATCCACGTTCCCGCTGTTGATCGCCAGTATTGGCGTCATCCATTGACCCGCTCCGCCAATC
>DATFOL010000485.1:0-11716 GCA_035265545.1 Gemmatimonadaceae bacterium
TGCCCAAGCTTCGCCGGCTCAATCCGCAGCGGTCGGGCGAGGAGATCCTGGACACCGCGGAGAGTATGGCCGACCTTCGACTCCTCGACGAGGAGATGGGCTGAGCGCGCACGCAGCGCTTCCTTCCTCGCTGTGACGGAACGGGGCGCCCAGCCTGGCCATCTCGCTGACGCAGCTTCGGCCATGCATCTTGGACCGATGGCAGAGCCTGGCCCGCCCAACTGGGATCGCGTTTATCGAGGCATCCACTACTCGAATCTGACTGCGGCGCGCAAATGGTTTGAGTCGGCTATCGAGCTGGTGGCGGCCGCGGAGGTTCTTGCGCCCTCGGTGTTGGCGTTCTGGGACGGGGTAGAGGCATGGTCGGCTGAGCGAAGCCTGCCCTATGAACAAAGGACCCAACGCTATCCGGAGCACTCATTTCATCAGACGTTCCTGATGCTCTACGCCTTCGCCATCGAGAATTACTGCAAAGGCGCGCTTGCTCCTCGACTTGATGACGAAGCGCGTGAACGCCTGCGGACAGAGGGCAAGTTTCCGCCGTTCATGAAGACACACAATCTCGTACAGTTGGCGAAGCAGATCGGGTTCCCGGTGGAGTCCGTCGAGGACGAGGCGTTGCTTCGTCGTCTGAGTCACGCCGCGACTTGGTCTGGTCGTTACCCGGTCTCCACAGATCACCGCAGCACCTTCGCCGAGCGCTTCTCCGATGGAACGACATACAATCTGACGTTCATCGCGCATGCCGACGTAGAGGACGTCCGAGCGCTCGCCGCTCGGATACGCGACAGGGTCCGCGCGCCCACGAGCTACCGCATTCCTCGGCCGGCTGAGTGATCGATCAGAATGACTTGAGCCGAGCTCAAAACGATGACGGGGATCCCGGCCGCGATGGCTAGGCTCCCCGTGTGGGCTTGATCTGCTGGGACGTCCACTGCTGGCCGGTGCCCCGTGCGCCCGTCGCGCGTCCGTTGGGTATGGAGAGCGACGACGATCCACTGGCCAAGGTGCGCGAGCGGCGATTCCGCGCGCTCGTCGACGAGCTGCTCCCTCAGGTGCGCCGGTTCAACCCGACGATGCCGGACGATCAGGTGCTCGAGATGGCCGAGAGCATGGCCGAGCTCCGGCTGCTGAACGAGGAGATGGACTAGACTGCGCGGCGGTGGAGTCAAGCACGTCCAGGTATTGTGGCAAGTGCGCCTCCGGACCTCGTGAGCCAAATAATGGCCCGATAACGCGTACCAGAGCGACGTGCCCGTGCCGCTGAGCGCGCGGACCGACTACGCGCTCGCCGCTTCATGCGTTCACGCTGCCCTGGAGTCCTGCATGTCTCGCTGTTCTCATCGTGTACTCTGTGGAACCATGCTGCTGCTCCACCTCGCTGGCTGCACGACCTGGGCGCGTCAGCGCGCGCCTTCGGTACCGCGAGCGGGATCGAGCATTCACGCGCGCGCCTGATCCTGCGTGACGGATCTCCACCGCTCGCCCTCTCCGACGTCACCGTTTGGTCCGATAGCGTGACCGGGTACCTGATCGATCAGGGCAGCAGCCGGATGGCGTTTCCGCGTGCCGACGTGGTCGCCGTCGAGACGCGGGTACCCAACCATTTCGGCAATATCGGCATCATCTTAGTGGGCATCGCCGCTGTGTTGGTTGGCTCCTACTTTGTAGTCATGGGCCAAGACAAGTCGTGACGAGCTGCTCGTCATGGGGCCGAGAAACCTGGCCGAGCGCCGGCTACTCGACGAGGAGATCGGCTAGCGCTGGATATAGCGCGAGCGCCTCCGCACGGCTGATCGCAGAGTAGCGCTTGAATTGCGATCGAGGCACGAACGTCTCGAAGATCGCGGGTTCTGTGCCCATCTCGGCGAGGCACTGGCCTGGGAAGTCGGTCGGACGCCAGCCGGCCGGGAGGCCCGCGATGACCGGCACCGGGACGGCTTCTCACCTGGGATGGGCACCACCGCATACACGACGAACACTGTGTTCCCGCCGCTTTCGGTGATGGAGCGGCGATAGAAGAATGTCATGGCTTAAGGATAGGGCGGGGTGCCGGGAACTCCCGGGGCACAGGCCGGGACCGCGTGGTCCGGCAGATTTTGTTATGTACGGGTCTGGGGATTTCGCGCGGCCAGAACCCGTGCACGTGGTGTGGCCTCGCCGGGGGTACAAGTGGGGGTATCTGCCCGGCTGCGAACTTGGCCAGATAGCGCAACACACGTAACGGCCACAGGTTACGTCATCGCCGTCGATTCCCCGCGCCTCCACTTGCTGAAGCTCCAGCAACGTCCAACGGCGTCCAGAAGTGGGCGCCGTCGTTCGTTCTCCCTCTGAGCTGAGCCACGGCCTAAAGCCTGCTTCTCCCTGCGATGGTCAGCCACCGCCGCCGACCGATCCGGACAAGCTCCGCCACGGGCTTGGACGCCATGCCGGGATGACGTGAACCTGGGAGCCGCGTGACTTCGTCCGTCTATTTCTTCGGCGATGGCCGCGCCGAAGGCACGAAGGACATGAAGGAGATCCTCGGCGGCAAGGGAGCGAACCTCGCCGAGATGACCAATCTGGGCGTGCCGGTCCCGCCCGGGTTTACCATCGCTTGCCACGCGAGCATCGAGTTCCTTCGCGATGGTGCCATCCAGGATTCACTGCGACGCGAGGTCGAGGAAAACCTTCTCCGCCTGGAGCGCACTACCAGCAAGCGGTTCGGCGATCCGACGGCGCCACTCCTCGTGTCCGTACGGAGCGGCGCCCCGGTATCGATGCCCGGTATGATGGAGACCATCCTCAATCTCGGGCTGAACGATCGCACCGTCGACGGACTCGCGCAGGCGAGCGGCAGCACGCGATTCGCCTTCGATTCCTATCGTCGATTCATTCAGATGTACGGTGACGTCGTGCTCGGCGTCCCGCACCACGATTTCGAGCAACTGCTCTCCGCCAAGCGGCTCACGGCGGGCGTCCGGAGTGACTCCGAGCTCGGCGAAGACGTGCTCAGGAATCTCGTCGAGGAGTACAAGGCACTCGTGCGCGCTTCTACCGGTGCGGCCTTTCCGATGGATCCGCTCGTGCAACTGTGGGGCGCCATCGAGGCGGTCTGGAAATCCTGGACCCTCAAGAAGGCGCAAGACTACCGGAAGCACGCAGGGATCCCCGAGACGTTGGGCACCGGAGTCAACGTCGTGAGCATGGTCTTCGGGAACCTCGGAAATGATTCGGGCACCGGAGTGGCGTTCACGCGAAACCCAAGCACTGGAGAGCGCCGATTCTACGGCGAGTTTCTCGTCAACGCGCAGGGCGAGGACGTCGTTTCCGGCATACGCACACCGCTCAGCATCGATGAGATGGCCGAGCGCTTACCGGGCGCCTATCAGCAGTTGATCGAGACGCAGGATCGGCTCGAGCGGCATTACCGGGACATGCAGGACATCGAGTTCACTGTCGAGCAGGGGGCACTCTACCTCTTACAGACGAGGAGCGGCAAACGCACCGCGGCGGCAGCCGTTCGCATCGCCACCGACATGGTCGCCGAAGGCATGATCGCGACTCCGGAGGCCGTCATGCGCGTACCACCGGACCAGCTCGATCAACTGCTGCATCCCGTGATCGATCCCGGGGTGCGCGCGACAGTGCTCGCGACCGGACTTCCCGCCAGTCCGGGGGCGGCGAGTGGCTGCGCAGTGTTCGATCCCGACGAGGCCGAGCGCCGCGCCGCGTCGGGACAAGCGGTGATCCTCGTGCGCGCCGAGACCACACCAGAGGATTTTCACGGCATCGTCGCCGCGCGCGCCGTGCTGACTTCCCGCGGCGGCATGACGAGTCATGCGGCGGTGGTGGCGCGTGGGATGGGGAAGTGCGCTGTCGTCGGCTGCCACGAGATGAGCGTCGACGTCGAGCGGCGCGCGTGCACGATGAACGGACGTCGGATTGCGGAAGGTGACTGGCTCACCCTCGACGGCGCGACGGGTAACGTCTATGCCGGCGACCTGCCGACGACGCCGAGTGAGGTCGTGCAGGTGGTTCGTGGCACGATGTCGGCGAGCGAGGCACCCGCGTATCGCGCGTACGCCCAGCTGATGCGGTGGGCGGACGACGTGCGTCGGCTGCGCGTACGTGCCAACGCGGATACCCCGCATGACGCCCGCCTGGCGCGCGCGTTCGGCGCGGAAGGGATCGGCCTGTGTCGTACGGAGCACATGTTCTTCGAGGGCGACCGCATCACGGCGATGCGCGAGATGATTGTGGCACGCGACGAGGGTGGTCGCCGTCGTGCACTGGCCAAGCTGCTTCCCATGCAGCGGAACGACTTCGAAGGCATCTTCACCGCGATGGCTGGGTATCCAGTCACGATCCGCTTGCTCGACCCACCGCTGCACGAGTTCCTGCCGCATGGAGGCGAGGAGTCCAAACTGCTCGCTCGCACGCTCGGCATCGGACGCGCAGAGCTGGCGCACGTCGTGGAGAGCCTCCGCGAGACGAATCCAATGCTCGGACACCGTGGCTGCCGCCTCGGCATCACCTATCCCGAGATCACCGAGATGCAAGGGCGAGCGATCTTCGAGGCTGCGGTGCGAGCGAAACGACGGGGGCTCCGGATACTTCCCGAGATCATGATCCCGCTCGTGTCCACCCTCCGGGAGTTCGACCACCAGCGTGCGATTCTCGAGAGTGTCGCGACCCAAGTGCTCGGCGGCATGGGCGAGCAGGTTGAGTACAGCATCGGCACGATGATCGAGCTACCTCGGGCGGCGCTCACCGCCGACGAGATCGCGAGCCACGCCGAATTCTTCTCGTTCGGCACGAACGACCTGACCCAGACCACCTTCGGGCTCAGTCGAGACGACGCCGGCCGGTTCCTTCCCGCCTACATCGATCAGGGCATCTTCCCGGAGGACCCATTTCGAGTCCTGGACGAGGCTGGAGTCGGAAAGCTCATTTCCGGCGCCGTCGAGGCGGGGAGAAGCGTGAGACCGCAACTCAAGGTCGGTATCTGCGGCGAGCACGGTGGTGAGCCCAGGAGCGTGAAGTTCTGTCACTTGATCGGGCTCGATTATGTCTCGTGCTCGCCGTACCGTGTCCCCATCGCTCGCCTTGCCGCTGCGCATGCCGCGCTGGAGCTCGGAGGCAGCTGACGCCGCGCTCACCGCCCTGAGGAGACGTCGCTATACTTGGCAGCGCCGTCCCTGCGCACCGCCAGGTATCCTCGTACTCGAGCCGCAAGGGCACAGTCACATGATCGCCGGTTTGTTCTTGCTGTCGGTGCTCTACGTAGCCATCGTGGTGGCGCTGGCGGTATCGGGGCGGCGGGAAGGTCTGCTCGTCAGCCTGGGCTGTTTTGCCGCGACGCTGGCGGCCGGCTGGTGGCACATCTCGATCTCGCGCTCGTCCACGGCCTCGATCGGCTTCGTGTTCCTCCCATCGATCGCGGCGATCTCAGGCATGATCGCGCTCGGATTCGGAGCAGCGCGACGGCGCCGTGGAGCGCTCGCACACGCACTGGCGATGGCGTCCATCCTGGTCGCCGCCGTGATCCCGGCAACCGAGGTAGTCGCCGGCGTGCAGACGAAGCGATTGAATGCGCGCCGTGATCGCGACCAGAGCCGGCGCGAGAACGCGGTGCAGAAGCATCGGCGAGAGATCCGCGACCTTCTCGTGCGCGTGCCAGAGCGTCGCGCGGACACGCTGACAGCATTAGCTCGCGCCAACAGGACCAACAGAGAATTTCTTGTCGCCGTACTCCCGGAGTATGGCATCGACCCGACGCTGCTCGACACGATGGCGCAGTCCCCGGATCGCGGCATCGCGCTGCAAGCCGTGCGGAACCTCGGCACCGACTCGGCGACGCTACGCCGCGTCTATCACTCGAAGAGCTCCCGATCCTACTTCTTCCAATCGCTCGCGGCGCACCCTCACACTCCTCCCGACATCCTGCGGGAGCTCCATCGCCTGCGTCCCGAGGCGATCATGGGACTCGAAATCTGGTTCGCGCAGAATCCGTTCACTCCCACGGACGTGATCGACGACATCGCTCGCACGATCACTGATCCGCACGTCGCGCGACAGTTGGTTCGACATCCTGCAGTGGATTGCGCCATGCTCCAGACCATCGCGTCGCGAATCGGTGAGGCACTACACGACGACGAGACTCTCGCGCGCCGACTTCGTCAGTGCAGCGGAACGGAGCTTAGGTCCCCTGCCGCGGGAACAGGACCGACGCGGCGGTCTAACGCCCAGCGTTAATCTCGTCACGCGATTCGCTCGGGATCTCCCCCGGTGCGTCCGTGGCGCGGCGCTTCGACTGCTTGAAGATGAACTCCGGCGCGAGCGCGACACCGAGCAGCGTCACGGGGAGGATCTGCTGCGCCTGGATGAGGAAGGCGACGGCGATGGCTTGATCCTGATCCATCCCGAACGCTGCGGCGGTCGCGGCGTACGCCGCCTGGAACACTCCGACGTTTCCCGGCGTCGCACGCAGCGCGAAGCCGAGGTTCACCGCGAGTAATGCGGCGATCGTGGCGACCGTCGTCATCGGAAGGTGTGCGGCGCGCGCGGTCAATTGATAGGTGGCGACTTGCAGCGCCCAGGCGAGCACGCTCAGCCCGACCGCAGCGATGAATCGTGGGCCGCTCGACACCTGGCCGATGGTGCGAATCACGCGCCCGCCGTACTCGCGCACGCGGCCATGCCAGCTCGCCGGCTTTGGTCCGACCTCGGTCTCGACGACGTCTGGCCTGCGGAGTAGCCAGACGAGCAGCGCGACCATGAGCGCGAGGACCGCGATCGCGAACGGCTTCACGCGCTCGATCGAGCTGGGGAGCTCGAGCAAGGTCGCGGCGAGCGCAAGGAGCGTCACGTAGCCGACCAACTCGAACAGTCGCTCGAGGGCGAGGGTCGCGAGCACCTTGGCACTCGGCACGTGCGCCGCCCGGGCGACGAAGACGACCCGCGCTGCCTCGCCACCGTTCGCGACGAGGACATTGTTGAGCCCCGCGCCGGCGAACGTCGCTCGCAGCGCGAGCGAGAGCGATCGCGCGCCAACGGGTTTGAGGAACACCCACCACCGGACGCCCTTCACGACGATCGACGCCAGGTTGACCAGCGCGGCGGCGAGAAGCAGCGGCATCGATGCGGTCTGCATCGTGCGCCAGATGTCGTGCCAGTTCACCTTGCGAGCGAACAGCACGAGCATCACCAGGATCAGCCCGGTCAACCCAAGGCGGAGCGCGCGGGAGACGGCGGGCTTCATCTTCGAGGATTCGCTCCGTTCAGTCGGGGAGCGTCGAGAAGCGAAATCCGCGCCGTCGCAGTCCGGCGAGGATGTCCGGCAGGGCTTCGGCCGTCTGCAGGCGGTCGCCGTCGGGATCGTAGCCGTCGCCGTCGTGCAGGAGCAGAATGGATCCCGCGTGCATGCCTTCCACGGCGCGCGACGCGATGACGTCCGCGCCGGGGCATGCCGAGTCCCAGACGCCGAGCGACCAGCCGACCGTGCGCTGCCCGAGTGACGCCGCGATGGGCGTGACCCAGGGGTTACGGAAGCCATGCGGCGCTCGGAAATGCCGCGGGCGCATCCCGGACGCGCGCACGATCTGCTCGGTGCCGCGCGTGAGATCATCGCGCACGTAGGATGGCGAGCGGCGATGGAGCTTCCGATGGAAATAGCCGTGATTCCCGATCTGATGTCCGTCGAGCGCCGTGCGCCGCACGAGCTCCGGCCATCGCTCGGCGTGCCGGCCGAGCACGAAGAAGGTCGCGCGGACGCCCTCGCGGCGCAGCACCTCGAGGATGCGCGGCGTGGCGCGAGGATTCGGACCGTCGTCGAAGGTGAGGCTCACGACCGGCTCGTCGCCCGGCAGATGCGTGAGCACGGGCCCGAATACGACACTGTTGCGGTACCATGCTCCGTGCGCCGCAATCCCCGCAGCGGCGAGGCCCGCGACAGCGGCGCCGATCATGGCCGGACGGCGCGCCGCCCGAGCACGGCGTGATAGACGTCGAGTACTTGTGACGTCACCCGCGGCCAGCTGTACTGGATCGACTCCTGACGGCCAGCGATGCCGAGCTGAATGCGCATGCCCTCGTCGTCGAGCAGGCGCACGAGCGCGTCCGCGAGCGCGTCACGGTCTCCGCACGGCGTCATCAGCGCCTCACGCCCGTTCACGACGACGTCGCGAAATCCGAGGATGTCCGAGCAGACGATCGGCGTCTCACAGGCCATGGACTCGAGCAGCGTGATGCCGAACGACGCCTTCGTCGTGGGACAGGCGTAGATCGAGCTGTGCGCGTAGTAGCTGGGTCGTTCCGCGAGCACCGCACCGACGAAGGTGATGTCCTCGTCGCCACGTGCCTGCTTGTAGTAGTGCTCGCGCAGTGGACCGTCTCCGACCACCACGAGCTGCGCCTGGCGTCCCTTTCCCTTCACCTTGCGAAACGAGTCGATCAACGTGCTCAAGCCGTTGCGCGGATCGAAGCGTCCGAGAAAGAGAATCGAAGGAACGTCCTTGCGAATCGCGGGCGGCGCACCGACGCTCGGATGGAAGACGTCGGTGTCGATCCCATTCGGGATGATCCGCCACGGCGCGCTGAAGTACCGCTCGAGCGCGACGGTCGTGGAGTGCGACACGCAGATGGCGGCGGCGAGCATGTCCAACCGGCGCCGAAAGAAATCGTTGAGCAGGTAGTACGTATTCGAGCGGTCAAAGTAGGTGTGGAAGGTGCCGACGACCGGCGCCTCGGCCTCTTCGATCGCCAGCAGCGGCAGGATGGGAGTGAGCGGGGAGTGGACGTGCACGATGTCGTAGTTCCCGCGGTGCAGCACTCGGCGCATCTGGCGGCGCAGTCCGAGTCCGATCGTCACTCTCGCCTGGGAGCCGTTCATGTAGACTGGCTGGCTGTAGCCGAGTCGGATGACGTGCGGCTGCGGCTCGGCGCCCGGAATGTTCGACGTGATGATGTCGACATGGTGGCCCCGGCGTCGCGCTTCACGCGCGAAGAAGTGCACGTGCTCGCACACGCCACCGAGGTGCGGATAGTAGTACTCCGTGACCACGGCGATGCGAAGCTTGCGCTCGTCGTGCGCGTCCGGGAGGACGGGGAGATTCGGGAGCGCCGGGAGTCGCTTGAGCGCGGCGCTAGCGGAGGGTGGATTCAAGAGCGGCATGGGCAGCTGGTCCGTCGAGCAACTCGCGACACCGGAGCACGAAACGTCATCGAGCCCACTCGCATGAAGAGACTCTCACGCTCCTGGGCTCCTTTCCGTGCTCACCGCAGTTCGGCCTCGAGCTGCGAGCGCACGCTTCTGCCTGCCGTTGCGGCCAGAATAATAACACGCTGGGCGCTCACGTGGTCAAGCGTACCCGAACGAACTCCGACGCGACGCGCGCGCCAGGAAGATCGCGACTGGTTCGTGTAGTGCGAGCATGAAGTCACGACGTCGGCGCATCCAGTTTCGTTTCGAGCGTGTCGAGGCCTCGATCACCCGCGATTGCGAGGGCTGGTCCGATCAGCGATACCCGAAGAACCGGCGAGAGGTCCCTCGGTGCCGATGCGGCCGACGCCGTCGACTCGGGGGCGGCGTGGATCGCCTCGGTCAGCAGCCGCACCCGTACCGGAGCTTGTCCGGATCGGTGGGGGGCGGAGTCGGATAGTCTCCAGAGAAGCACGCGTGGCAGAAGCCCCCGGGACCGCCCGGCACGGATTCGAGCATCCCTTCCAGCGAGAGATATCCGAGCGAATCGACGCCGAGCGAGGTACGGATCTCCTCGAGGGTATTGTTGGCGGCGATGAGCTCGTCGCGGCTCGGCGTGTCGATACCGTAGTAACAAGGTCCAGTTACGGGAGCCGAACTGACTCGCATGTGGACTTCGGCCGCGCCGGCCGCGCGCACCAGCGACACGAGGCCGCGCGTGGTCGTTCCACGCACGATCGAGTCGTCGACCATCACGACGCGCTTGCCCTCCAGCACCTCACGCACGGCGTTGTACTTGAGCCGGACCTTCGCGTCGCGCGTCGCCTGGGTGGGCTGGATGAACGTGCGGCCCACGTAGTGATTGCGGATGAGCGCGAGCTCGTACGGCAGTCCCGATTGCTCCGCGAACCCGATCGCCGCCGAATTGGAGGAGTCGGGTACGCTGAACACCAGCTCTGCTTCGGGCGCGGGACACTCGCGTGCGAGTCGGCGTCCAAGCTCGCGCCGCGCCCGGTCCACCGATCCGCCGAAGATGCGGCTATCGGGGCGCGCGAAGTACACATGCTCGAAGACGCAGCGCTTCAACTCCTTCCGCTCGAACGGGAAGATCGAACGCTCGCCGTCATCGTCGATGGCGATGATCTCGCCAGGCTCGAGGTCCCGCTCGTAGGTCGCTCCGACGATGTCCAGCGCGCAGGTCTCGGAGCCGAACACCGGCGAGCCGTTGAGCCGGCCCATTGCGAGCGGGCGCCACCCACGCGGATCGCGCGCGGCCAGGAGCGTGTCGCCAAGGATGGTCACGAGGCTGTACGCGCCCTCGACGGCGGAGAGCGCATCGGCCAGCCGCTCTTCGGGGCGCTGCGCGGTGGACCGTGCCAGCCGATGCACGATCACCTCCGAGTCCATCGACGACGCGAAGATCGATCCGAGCTCCTCGAGCTCGACACGCAGCTCGCCGGCGTTCGTGAGGTTTCCATTGTGCGCGAGGGCGATGTGCCCCCCGCGCGAGCTCGCGAGCACCGGCTGCGCGTTCTCGATCGACGAGGAGCCAGCGGTGCTGTACCGCGTGTGTCCGATCGCCATGGTGCCGTGGAGCGCATCGAGCTGGGGGATCGACATGTCGGATACGAGTCCCATGCTGCGAACACCGCGCGCCATGCCGTTGGCCTCGACCGCGACCACGCCCGCGGATTCCTGACCGCGATGCTGCAGCGAGTAGAGGCCCAACTTGGTGAGCGTCACTGCATCGGGAGTGTTCCGGACGCCGAAGATACCGCACATATCGTTCAGACCTGCGAGTCGGAGGCGAGAGCCACGTCCTGCGCGGACGCAGTGCGTGACATGATTCGCGGGATGGCTTCGTGGTACGCTTCCGCGAGCGCGGCGATCGACGTCGTGACGACGTCGTTGCCGATGACGATCGTGAAGGGGGAGCCAGCGGCCGTGACCTCACCGATCGCGCGCGCCGGCACACCGTGCCGCAATGCGATTGCGAGGACCGCATCGGGATCGGGAGTGGACACGACGATGCGGCCCTGCGCCTCGCCGAACAGCAGTGCGCGACGCGGCAACGCGCGCCACGCCGACAGATCGATGCCCGCGCTGGTGACGCGCGCGCGGTCCATCATGGCGCATTCCGCGAGCGCCACGGCGAGGCCGCCCTCCGCGCAGTCGTGCGCTGAGCGCACCGCGCCACTGCGGATCGCGTCGAGCAGTGCCGCGATCACCGCGCGCTCGCGTGCCAGATCACACCGCGGCGGGCGTCCGGCCACGACGTCGTGCACGCGGGCGAGGTATTCGCTTCCACCCAGCTCGTCGGTGTTCTCGCCGAGGAGGACAATCGCGTCGCCCGGAGTGGTGAAGGTCGAGCGCGTGATGTGCGCCAGTGAGTCTACCAGGCCAACCATGCCGATGACCGGCGTGGGATAGACCGCGCCCGTCGGATTCTCGTTATAGAGCGAGACGTTGCCTCCGGTGACGGGGGTGCCGAGCACCTCGCACGCTTCCTTCATTCCCGCCACGGCCTCGCGGAGC
>DATFOL010000486.1:0-3407 GCA_035265545.1 Gemmatimonadaceae bacterium
CGCCGCGTCGATGAGCAGGACGCCGAGGGCAATTCCCCAGAGCGTGTGACCGGCGAGCAGCAGCACGATCCACGCGACGATGTTTCCGAGCAGCGCGAGGCCGACCATGCGTCGGGGATGCTGCCGATCGGCGGTCCGCCCGGCGATCGGCGCCACGGCTGCGCCGACCAGGCCGAGCAGCCCGAATGCGCCGGCGACCGTGCTGCCCGAATGCAGTGGCGGTTCCTGGAGTCGGAAGGCGAGAGTGGTCCAGAACGCGCTGAAGGCCGCGAAGGTGAGCGCCCCGAGCAACGCGGCGTCGCGGATCACCGGCTCGTTCCGGAACAGCGTGCCGAGCGAGCGGAGCAGCGCCAGGTAGGACACCGACGCAGAAGGCGCGACAGCCGGCAGCATTCGCTGGAGCAGCAGCGCCAGTCCGAGCATCGCCACACCGGCGCCGACGAACATCACGCGCCAGCCCGCGAGATCCGTCACGAGGCCCGCCACCGCACGTCCCGCGAGGATGCCTACCAGCAGGCCGGAGACGACGTGGCCGACGACGCGTCCCCGCATCGCCGGAGGCGCGAGGCCGGCGGCGAAAGGCAGGAGCAGTTGTGGCACGATCGTGGTGACACCGATCGCGAAGCTCGCCGCGATCACGACGCCGAGCGACCGTCCCGTACCGGCCACGAACAACGCGCCCGTGACGCAGCAGAGGAGCGTGACGATGAGACGCCGTCGATCGACGATGTCGCCGAGCGGCACGAAGAACAGCAGTCCAACGGCGTAGCCGGCCTGCGTGAGCGTGGCGATCGTTCCCGCGCCGCGCGTCGACGAGTGAAAGGTCCGCGCGATGTCCGACAGCAGCGGCTGATTGTAGTAGAGGTTCGCGACGCTGGCGCCGGTGGCGACGGTGAGCAGCCAGATCAGGCGGCGTGAGGGTGGTTGCGTCGCCTCGGGAAGCGGGACGGGTGCGGACACCGGCACGAATCTAACGGCGCGCAGACGCGCATTGCGCCTTCCCCTGCTGGGCATCAGCTTCTCGCAGCCTTTTACCGGAGCCACGTCGCATGAGCGAGCCGACCGGACGCAGCATCGGCACGGACGACGCACCACTCGGCGACGCGCCGCTGCGTACTGCGGAGCCGACCGCGTCCAGGTGGGAGGACTTCATCGACATCTTCTACACGCCATCGACTGTGTTCGCGCGGCGCGCGACGTCGGGCTTCTTCCTGCCGATGCTCGTCGTCACCGTGCTTGCCGGTGCGATCTACCTGCTCAACAGCGGCGTGTGGTCGCAGGTGATGGACGCGGAGATGACGCGATCGCTCGCCAGGCAGCCGCAGCAGCTCACTCCAGAACAGATGCAGCGAGTGCGGGGCGTGACCGAGACGATGGCGAAGGTCGGCGCGTTCATCTTCATGCCCGTCGGGATCTTTCTCACGGGACTGATGCTGTGGGTCTGCGGCAAGCTGGTCGAGTCGAAGCAGACGCTCGGGCAGGCGGTGATGGTTTCCTCCTTTGCGTTCCTTCCGCGCGTGGTCGAGGGACTCGTCGTGAGCGTGCAGGGGTTGCTGATGGATCCGAGCGACTTCGACGGTCGCTGGCGCGTGTCGCTGGGCGTCGGGCGATTCCTGGATCCGGACGCGACGTCGCCGGCGTTGCTATCGCTGCTCGGCCGACTCGACGTCTTCACGATCTGGGTCACCGTGCTGCTCGCGATCGGTCTCGCGGTAACGGGGAAGATCCCGCGCAGTCGCGCGGCGATCGCCGCGGGGATCGTCTGGGTGCTCGGCGCGGTGCCGTTGCTGCTCCAGGCGGGACGCTAGACGAGCGGAGCTTTCAGGAGCTGGCCTCTGCGGCGCCGCTCGCGGCGATCGGGCGGAGGCCGCCTGACTCAGCGCGACGCTGCAGGCGGGAGTACGTGCTCGACGGTCGGCGGAAGCGGGCATTCGCCACGATGTACGACGCGCTGAGCGTGAACCCGGACATCGGCGTCTTCGAAGCGATCGATCGTCTGGCCGCAACGGTGGCACTGCGGGAACATCGCGAACACGTCCCGCGCGAGCTGCTCCAGCTTCGGGTCGTTGGGTCGGCCCGACAGCACCACGCTGCTCAGTCCTCGCCGCCGAGCGGCCGTCCGCCCGCTTGCAGTGCGTGGCCCAGCACGGCGACGGCCAGCGCGAGAAGCGCATACGGAATGCAGAACGTGCGGGCGAACGTCGGATAGCTCTCCCACAGGAGCATGCCAAGCCCCGCACTCATCGCGGCGAGCGTGGCGCCGGCGCCGACGAGGGGCGGGAGCGACACATTGCGCTTGCCGGTGACACGCTCACGTACGGCGAAGAATGTGCCCGCCGCGAAGAGCAGCCACCCAACGGCGGCGAGTATGCCAGCGGGACCGAGGGAGACCGTGAAGCCGAGCAGGCTGACGGAGTGAGTGCCGGAGACGAGGTCGATGAGCGACATACGATCAGGACGATTGAATGGCGTCCTGCGGCACGAGCTCCTCGCCCATACCGAGCTGTGCCGTCCACAGCGTGGCGAGCCGCGAATTTCCACCATCCATGAGCACCTCCCACGGGCCGGCGGCGACGACGGTTCCGTGGTCGAGCACGATGACGTGGTCCGCCTGCCGGGCGCTCGTCAGACGATGCGTGATGGTCAGGACCGTGACCGCGGGTGTCAACGACGCGATGGTCCGCCGGATCGCGCGCTCGCTCTCGGGATCGAGGGCGCTGGTCGCCTCGTCGAGCACGAGCAGACGCGGTCGCCGGAGGAGGGCTCGCGCCAGCGCGAGTCGCTGGCGCTCACCCCCCGACAGGAGCGTTCCGCGATCCCCGACGAGCGTGTCGAGCCCATTCGGCAAGCGGGAGAGCAGCTCGGAGGCGCCGGCCATGCGAAGCGCCTCCAGCACCTGCGCGTCGCTCGCTTCGGGGACCACCCATCGCACGTTCTCGCGGATGGTGTCGTGAAAGAGATGTGTCTCCTGCGGGACGTACCCGACGCTCGCACGCCAGGCGTCGCGGCGTTTCTCGGACAGACGCAGATCGTCGACGGAGAGCTCACCGCTCTCCGGGATCAGGAGCAGCAGCACCACGTCCGCGATGGTGCTCTTGCCGGCACCGGAGCTTCCCACGAGCGCAGTGACCTGCCCAGCGGGGATCGACAGGGATACATCGCGCAGGGCGGACGCCGCTGCACCAGGGTAGCGGTAGGTCACGCCGCGGAGCTGGATCGCCCTGGTGATCGCGACCGGTGCGACGGAGCCGCTCTCTCCACCTTCGGCTGCTCCCTCCAGCTCGTCGAGCAGAGCTTGGACGGCCTCCGCCGCGGGCAGCGCTCGCGCCGTGAGCAGGAAACTGCACTGGACGCTGCCGATGCGGGGCACCAGGCGCCCACACACGAGGAGCAACAGGAGCAGGCTC
>DATFOL010000487.1:0-15829 GCA_035265545.1 Gemmatimonadaceae bacterium
TCGACTTCGTCTTCATCGACGCCGACAAGGCGAGCAGCGACGTCTACTTCGAGGCGTCGCTCGCGATGTCGCACCCGGGCACGGTGATCATCGCCGATAACGTCGTGCGCGACGGCAAGGTGGCCGACGCATCGAGCAGCGATGCCGACATTCAGGGGATCCGCCGCATGACCGAGTGGCTCGCGACCCAGCCGCGCGTCTCGGCGACGGCGATCCAGACGGTGGGCGGGAAGAGCTATGACGGGTTCCTGATGGCGATCGTCGGGTGACTCAGTGAGTCACCGCCCTTCCCCGCGCCATCCACACGTACACCAGCAGCGCCACCGGGAAGACTGTCGCCAGCAGCATCGTGAAGATCGACATCCACGGATGGATGGCCCGAGTGACCACCACCAGCGCGAGCCAGGCGACTGCTGCCACCGTCGCCAGGGTCGGCGCTCTCAGCGAGCGTTGAACGAGTGCGACGCCAGTCACGACGAGCAGGACGGCCACCACGATCGCCAGCAGCACGGCGAAGCGGGGAAAGGCCGCCAACGCCGCTCCACCGCCCACCAGCTCGATCGTCGCGTTCGCGATCTGCACGAGGCCGATCAGGATGGCCAGGATTCCCATGGGTTTCATTCGTCCCTCCTCCATTGCGAAGCTCGGGTTCAGCTGTGCGCGCAACGCCTCGGCGCGCAGTGCTGGCGCGGTGCGCGCCACGTCGCTGATGATCTCCAGCCAGAACCGAATGCCTGTGGCACGGGCCGCTCGACGCTGATCGCGGAACAACAGCGTCATCTCACACCCGTACCTCGCCCGAAATCCCGAGGGGTAGGCGCGCAGCAGCAGCCGATACGCCCGCTCGGCCACGTGTAGGTCAGGTCCGGCGCTCGTCACCGTGCGCTCGCTCATGCCGTCTCCGGTCCGATGAGCTTCTTTCGGCGAGCGGCGCGTACCATCGCATCCAGCCGCCGCGCCTCCGCCCGTGCGACCGACAGGCCGAACTTCGTGATCGAGTAGTAGCGCCGCCGCTCGTCGCCGAGCCGCGGATCCGCGCGCTCGCCTGCCTCCTCGACGAGCGCCGCTTCGAGCAGTCGCTTCAGGGTGCCGTACAGCGTCCCGGGTCCCAGCCGCACCGTGTCCTCGGTGCGCGCCGCCACTTCCTGCATGATTGCGTACCCATGGCGTTCCTCGTCCACCAGCGACAGCAGGATCTGAAACGTCGCCGGTGGCAGCGGCAGCATCGACTCGGGCGTGCGGCTCCTTCCCTCGCGGGTCGTCATCTCATATCCAGGAGGATGGAGAGCTACTATGACGTCGGTTGATGTATCGACTCTCGATATAGTACTACATCGTCCGCCGACTGGTCAAGCCTGGTCTTGCATCCCGCGACCGCGAATCGGACGTTAGGCGATGCCCTCGCTCAGCTCAGTCTTCCTCTTTCTCACCGTGATCGGGGGCCTCGCCGTGCTGTTCCAGGCGGTCGGCGCGATGATCGGTCTCGGTAGCGACACGGATTCGGCAGAGCACGCCAACCCGGACGACGCGCACCACGTGCTGAGCGCGGCGCACGCGGATTCGGCGCTCTCGGTGTTCAACTTTCGCAGCGTCCGGGCGATCGCGACGGGTATCTGCTTCACGGGCCTCGGCGGACTGCTCGCGCTCCGCACGTTCGACGGCCTCACCGCCACCGCGCTCGGCCTGCTGCTCGGCGTCTCGCTCTACCTGTTCGTCGCGTTCGTCATGCGCGGCTTCGCACGGCTCGACGCCGACCACAGCGTGCACCCGCTTCGTGCCGTCGGTCTCCAGGCGACGGTGTCGCTGCCCATCCCGCCGCGCAGCGTCGGGCCCGGAAAGGTGGTGCTCATCGTAGCCGGGCGACGCGTCGAATGGCCCGCCATTCAGGACGAGAGCGCGCTGCCCGACGTCGTGATCGCCGCGGGCACTCCCGTGCACGTGGTCGACGCCTCCGACGACACCACGCTCACGGTCGTCTCCCTCCCGCGACTCTCCTGATCGTTCTCTCGTATTCCCCCACCTCTCCTCCCCCACCCGTGCTTTCTCTCCCCACCGTCGTTCCCGCGATCGCGATCGCCATCCAGGCGAACGACTCGAACGCCGTCGCGTTTCTGGGCGACGTCCCATCGGCACTCATCCTCGGCGTCGCCGTGGTCATCGTCCTGCTCGGACTGGCGATGCTATTCGCGAACCGGTACGTGCGCTGTCCGGCGAACAAGATCCTCGTCATCTCCGGTCGCGTCACTGGCGAGGGCGCCGCACGCTGCATCTCCGGCGGTGGCACGTTCGTGTGGCCGGTGATCCAGGAGTCCGCATTCCTCGATCTCGAGCCGGTGCGCATCGACGTGAAGCTCCCCGACGCACTCTCGCTGGAGAACATCCGCATCAGCGTGCCGTCGGTCTTCACGGTCGCCATCGGCACCGACGCGCTGGTGCGGCAGAACGCGGCGATCCGCCTCCTCAACCTCACGCATCCACAGGTGGAGGCGACGGCGCGCGACATCATCATCGGTCAGCTGCGAGCAGTGATCGCGACGATGAGCATCGATCAGATCAACCGCGACCGCGAGGCGTTCCTCCAGCGCGTGCAGCACCAGCTCGAGCCGGAGCTGATGAAGGTGGGGCTCACGCTGCTCAACGTGAACATCCAGGATCTGCGCGACGAATCGGGCTATCTCGAGGCGCTTGGGAAGCAGGCCGCCGCACAGGCGATCCAGAAAGCGCGCGGTGACGTGGCCGAGCAGGAGAAGCAGGGCGCGATCCGCGTCGCGAACGCTGAGCGCGACCAGTCGGTGAGTGTGGCCGCGACCCAGAAGGACCGCGACATCGGGCTCGAGGAAGCCAATCGCGAGCGCGCGGTGCGCATCGCTTCGATCCAGAAGGAGCAGGCGGTGGGCGAGCAGCAGGCCGGCTTCGAGCGCGACATGGCGGTGAAGGACGCGGAGCGCGCGAAGCGCGTGGCCGTCGCCGCCGCGGATGCGGCCGCGATCGCGGGCGAGGCGGAGTCGCAGGGCAAGGTCGTGCGCACTCAGGCGGTGCTCGCCGTCACCCGCGCCGAAGCGACGCAGCAGTCGGAGATCGCGCAGCGGACGGCGAAGGCGGAGGTGGAGCGCGTCGAGAACGAGGCGCAGGCCCGCGCCGCGCTCGCGCGCGCCGACCGCGTCGAGGCCGAGCGTCGCGCCGAGCTCGAGGCACCGGCGAAAGCGGAGAAGGCACGGATGATCGTGCAGGCCGAGGCCGACGCCGAGCGGGTGAAGATCGCCGCGAAGGCCGAGGCCGAAGCGACCTTCGCGCGGATGGACGCCGAGGCGCGCGGCAACCTCTCCATCATGGAGAAGAAGGCCGAGGGGCTACAGAAGATGGTGGCGGCAGCCGGCGGCAATCCCGACGCGGCCTATCGACTGCTGTTCCTCGAGCAGATGCCCGCGGTGACGGAGACGCTGGCCGGCGCGATCGCCAACATCAAGTTCGACAAGGTCGTGCTGTGGAACGGCAGCAACGGCAACGGCGCGACGGGCGGCGTGAGCAGCCTCGTGGAGGATCTGGTGAAGGTGCTTCCTCCACTGATGCAGGTGGCCGAGGAGATCGGCGGCGTGCAGCTGCCCGGGATCTTCGGCAAGCGAATTCAGGACGCCACCGAGCGCGCGGCCACGGAGGCCAAGGAGGCCGCCGCCGCCGCGATGCTCGAGGTACCCGTGAAGGCGTCGATGAGCGTGCAGGCGAAGCGAGCGACGGACTGAATGGCGGTGACCTAGTGACCTAGTGACCTAGTGACCTAGTGACCTAGTGACCTAGTGACTCAGTTCACCGAGTCACTGAGTCACTGAGTCACTGAGTCAGTGAGTCACTGAGTCACTGAGTCACTGAGTCACTGAGTCACTGAGTCACTGAGTCACTGAGTCACCCCACCATCTACGGCTCGAACCGCAACGCGTCCAACGTGCCCAGGTTGTTGAACTGCCCGATCCCCTGCACGGGAGTTCGTATCACCACGTAGAGCGCCTTCGTCCCGGTTCCGGAGATTGGAACGGACTGGGTGAGCCATCGGCCCTTCGTCGCTGGCCGAACCTCGGCGCTGCCGAGCAGCGCGCCCGTTGGTCCGCCGTCGCGCAGCTCGAGGGTGAACGGATACTGTGCCGGCGAGCGGAACTCCGCCGTCACGCGTGACACGCCCGTGAGGTCGAGCGCGCCCATGAACAGGTGCGCGGTGTCGGCGTAGATCGTCGCGAGCAGGTGTGAGGTGCTGTCGGAGCCGGTGCCGGTGCCGAGCCCGATGTTGCGCATCGCGACCGCCCTGCTCGCGAGTACGCGCGGCGCGCGCAGCACGACGACGGCGGTGTCGGCGAGCGAGCGCACGCCGTTGCGCGGCTGGTCGGCGTACACTGCCATCAGGCGATAGGCGCCACCCGGCGCCCCCGCGTGCTGGGTGAGCGCGGCGCGGCCGCGCGCCGGCAGCTTCGACGACGCCAGAGAGAGGATGTACTGCACCATCGCGCGCCGGTCGTCCTCGCTCAACGTCGGGTGCGGCGGCATCACGCGGTCGCCCCACACGCCGGTGCCACCGGTGGCGATCTTGGTAACGAGATGGCGCATCGCGTCGGTGCGCCCCTGATACCGCTGCGCGACCGCGACGTACGCCGGTCCGAGCGACGCCTGATCGATGCCGTGACAGGCGAGACAGTCGCTGCGGCGCATGCGCGCCAGCCCGTCGGGCACCGATGCGGCCTGCCCACCTGCGCTGGTCTGCGGTGCAGCGGCCGCATCGCCTGGACCGTATGACAGCGACACGTTCAACTTGCTCGCGTCGATGCCACGGCCGATGGTGCCGTCTTCCGGATCGGTGGCGCGAACGGCGTACTCGATGCTCGGCGCGTTCCAATAGAAGCTGCGATTGCCGGTGACGTCGATCGCCACTTCGGGCGGCGCGTTGCCGACGAGGATCTCGGTGGTCGCCTCGCTCTCCGCGCCCGCGCGGTCGCGCACGCGAAGCCGCACGCGCTTCGTGCCCGGTGCCGTGAAGGTGTGCGACACGCGCGCTCCTTCGCGATCGCCCGCATCGGGGATCGACCAGGTGAAGCGCACCGAGTCGCCCGGATCGCGGTCCATGCTCGAGTCGGCGGAGAGCTCGACGGTGAGCGGCGCCGCGCCAGCGGTGCGCGACGCGACGAGCCGCGCCACCGGCGGACGGTTGCCCGGATGATAGGTGATGCGACTCAGCCGAGCATTCGGGTTCTTCGCGTTCCAGTAGGTGCCGTACTCCAGCACGTAGAGTGAGCCGTCGGCGCCCATCTCGACGTCCATCGGATGATCGAACTTGAAGTGCGCCAGGAAGGGCTCCATGCGCACGAAGTCGCCCGTGGCCGAGAGCGTCGTGGCCATCATCCAGCCGCGCATCCACTCGTAGTGGATCAACTTGCCATCGTAGTACTCCGGAAGTCGGACGTCGGAGCCGGCGAAGTCGCCGAAGTGATAGACGGGACCGGCCATCGCCGTGCGTCCGCCCTCGCCAACGAGCGGGAAGCGCTCGCTGCGCTCGTACGGATACCAGATCAGCGCCGGCTGCGGTGGCGGGAGAATCTTCGCACCGGTGTTGTTGGGTGATGTGTTCTCGGGACGCTTCGGGTCGAACAAGTCGAACAGCTGCTTCGTCGTGAAGTTGTAGTTGCGGAACGGACGGTTGTCGCCGATGAACATCGGCCAGCCGAAGTTGCCGGCGCGCCGCGCCTGGTTCACCTCGTCGTAGCCGCGCGAGCCGTAGATCGTGTCGACCCGTGCATCGTTGCCGACTTCGCCCCAGTACAGGAAGCCGGTGTGCTTGTCGACGCTGATGCGGTACGGGTTCCGATTCCCCATGACGTAGATCTCGGGGCGCCCCTCCGCCGCGGTCGCGAAGAGATTCCCGGCGGGGATGGTGTACTTGCCGTCGGCCGTCGGCGTGATGCGCAGGATCTTGCCGCGCAGATCCTGGGTGTTCCCGGACGAGCGCAGCGCGTCGGCGAGAAACTTTCCCGGCGTCGGATCGATCGGCGCCCAGTCGCCCGCGGTGAAGGGGTTGGTGTTGTCGCCGTACGAGGAGAAGAGGTTCCCGGCGCGGTCGAAGGCGATCGAGCCGCCGGTGTGACAGCAGCCGCGATCGATCTTCACCTCGAGCAGCACGCGCTCGTCGCGCAGCGAGTCGCCATCGAGCGTGAAGCGCGCGAGCCGGTGATTGAAGCCGACGGTGCGGTTGAGGTAGATCCAGTGATTGCGATCGAAGTCGGGATCGAGCCCGACGCCGATCAGGCCGTTCTCGTTCTCGTCGTTCACGTCGAGCTTCGCGATCTGCCGCTGGGTGCGCGTGCGCGGGTCGTACATCGAGAACCCGCCGTGGCGCTCGGTGATGAACACGCGCCCGTCACGCGCGACGGCGATCTCGGTCGGCTCGTCGAAGACGCCCTCGAGCAGAAGGTCCTGCTGGAAGCGCGACGGCTCCGGTGCTGGCAACGTGGGCGTCGCTGGAGTGGCCGCCCGCGTGGCGCCAGCCGACGGCGCCGGATCGGGCTGCGTGGTGGCGCGGCATGACGTCATCACGCCGACGCCGACCAGGAAGTGGACTGCGACTCGTGCGTTCACCGAAACACGCGCTGCGCGAAGTGATGGAGGTTGTTCCCCCAGTGCGCCGGGTCGTGCGCGTGGTCGTCGACGTGCCAGACGTGCGGCACGTCGTGCTCCTTCAGGTAGCGGTGCACGCGCTGACTGATCGAGATGAGGCCGTCCTTGTTGCCGCACGAGAGCCACAGGAGCTCGAGCTGCTTCGCCGCAGCCTTCGGATCCGGGACGAGCTCGGCCGCCGGTTTCGTGTTCGGTGCGGCGGAGAACGCGCCGATCCAGGCGAACCGATCGAGATGCGACAGACCGAAGTTCAGCGTCTGGCCACCGCCCATCGAGAGGCCGGCGAGCGCGCGATGCTCGCGGTCGGTGAGCGTCGAGTAGCGCCCTTCGATGGTGGGGATCACGTCGTTCAGCAGGTCGCCCTCGAAGTTCGCGAATGCGGCAGCGTGCGCGAACACGTTCCCCTCGGCGCGGTCATTCTTCTGCGCGCGCCCGTTGGGGAAGACGAGGATCATCGGGACCGCCTTCCCGTCCGCGATCAGGTTGTCGAGGATGTTCTCCGGCTGGGTGAAACGCTGCCACTCAGTCTCGTCACCGCCGATGCCGTGGAGGAGGTAGAGCACCGGATACTTCTTCGCCGGCGAATACTCCGGCGGGGTGTAGACGAGCATCTTGCGCCGAGCTCCGACCGACCTGGAGTCGTACTCGATCATCTCGAGCTTGCCGTGCGGGACCCCCTCCCGCTTCGCGTTGAAGCCGGTGGGCGCGTCGGGCACCGCGCGTACGTCGTCCGGACCCAGGGTGATCGGCGGCATGCGCATCGGGCCAGGCGCTGGTGCGCCGCCGGGCGCGGCGGGTGCGTTCGGTGCGATCGAAGCGCCGGCGCTCTGGGCGTCGGCGTCGGTGGCCGACATCGTGGCGAGCGCGAGGGCCCACGCCGTCAGTGCGATCGAGTTCCGCGTCATCGTGCTCCTGAGCTGTTCGAGAGAGGAGGTCAATTAAATCGAGGAATCACCTTGACGTGAGATGGCGCCGAACTCATGGTAGCCCGCCGTTCGACCTTCATGCTCAGGAGCGTCATGTCGCCCAGTCGCCGAGAGTTCCTTCAGACCGGTGCCGTCGCCGCGGCCGGGCTGATGCTGCCCAGGGTGGCGGGTCCGTTCGGGCGCACCGAGCGCGTCGCTGACTTCGAGCCAACGTGGGCATCCCTCGCGCAGTACCGCACTCCCGACTGGTTTCGCGACGCGAAGTTCGGCATGTGGGCACACTGGGGTCCACAGTGCGTCCCCGAGCAGGGCGACTGGTACGGGCGGCAGATGTACATCCCCGGCCATCGGCAGTACATCGCGCACGCCGCACGCTACGGTCATCCGTCCAGGGTGGGCTTCAAGGACGTGATCAATCGGTGGCGCGCCGAAGAGTGGCGGCCCGACGAGCTCGTGGCGCTCTATCAGCAGGCCGGCGCGCAATACTTCATGGCGCTCGCGAACCATCATGACAACCTCGACCTCTGGGACTCGCGGCACCAGCCGTGGAACTCCGTCCGGGTCGGTCCGAAGAAGAACATCATCGCCGGTTGGGAGCGTGCGGCGCGCCGCGCGGGGCTCCGCTTCGGTGTTTCGGTTCACGCCGCGCATGCCTGGAGCTGGTACGAGCCGGCACAGGGCGCGGACAAGAGCGGTCCGCAGGCCGGCGTGCCGTATGACGGCGCGCTCACCCGCGCGCAGGGGAAAGGGCAGTGGTGGGACGGGCTCGATCCGCAGGACCTCTACGAGCAGCGGCACACGCCCGGCAAGGAGCTCGTGTGGGACTGGGATGCAGCGCGCGGAAGCAGCATTCCCGACAGGGCGTACTGCGAGCGGTTCTACGCGCGCACGGTGGACCTGATCGACAAGTACGATCCCGACATGGTGTACTTCGACGACACCGCGCTGCCGCTGCACCCGATCAGCGACGTCGGGCTCCGGCTCGCCGCGTACTACTACAATAGAAGCATGAAGCGGCACGGCGGCCGGCTCGAAGGGGTGATCACCGGCAAGGTCCTCACCGAGGAGCAGCGCAAGTGCATGGTGTGGGACATCGAGCGCGGCGTGGCGAACGAGATCGTGCCGCTGCCGTTCCAGACCGACACCTGCATCGGCGACTGGCACTACTCGCGGCCCCTCTTCGCGCGGCACGGCTACAAGTCGCCGACGATGGTCGCCCAGATGCTCGTGGACATCGTGAGCAAGAACGGGAACCTGATGCTGAACGTCCCGCTGCCAGGATCCGGCGCGCCCGACGACGACGCGCTCGGCTTCCTCTCGGACTTCACGCGCTGGATGGGCGTGAACGGAGGCGCGATCTTCGGCAGTCGCCCATGGGCCGTCTATGGCGAAGGACCTTCGACGCAATCGACGACGGCGCTGCGCGAGCAGGGGTTCAACGAAGGGAGAAACAAGCCCTACACCGGCGAAGACCTGCGCTTCGTGCAAAAAGACGGAAAGCTCTACGCGTTCGCCCTGGCATGGCCGGAGAGCAAGCGTCTCACGATCAAGTCGCTTGCTACAGGGTCACCGCATGCTCCGGGTCAAATACAGCGCGTCGAGCTGCTCGGCGCGAAAGCACCGCTGGAGTACACGCGCGACGCCCAGGGACTCCACGTGACGCTGCCGGAAGGCCGATCGAGCGGCTGGCAGTTCACCTTCGACTACGTGTTCACCTTCGAGATCTCGGGACAGGGGCTCACGAAAGGATGAAGCAGAGTCGCGAGACATCGAGACGGTGGCTCCGTTGAGCACCAACGTCTGATGTCCTGGCTCGCGTCGGTCGGCGTGGCGCTGCTGACGGCGGCGGTCGGGCTGATGCTCGGCGGCTGGGTCGCGTCGCTTGCCGTGGGCTGGTATCGCGTGTCGTCGTTCGAGGGAGCTTCCGGCTACTTCGTCGTCGCGCTCGCGCTGCTGGGGTTCGCCGTGGGACTGATCATCGGCCTGGTGATGAGCCGCGCGGTTGCCGGCGCGTACGGGCTCGGGTTCTGGCAGACGATGCTCGCGTCGCAGCTCACCGTCGCGGTGATCGCTGGCGTAATCGGGGGCATCGCGCGGCTCGCCGCCGACGTGCCGCCGACGCTTGGTGGCGAGCGGCTCATGCTCGCCGTGGAGATCCGCTGGCCGGCCGCGGCCATCGCGTCTCCCGCGTTGGACAGCATGCCGCGCCGGCTGCGGCTCTACTCCGTGACCGACCGCACGGTGCGCAACTCGCGCGAGGGCGCGCTCTGGACGGAGGACGCGCGGCGCGAGGATGGCCGATGGATCGTCCCGGGCGCCGTGGCCGTGTACACGAGTCGAGGCGGCAGACTGCTCTCCATCGAGCCAGCTCCCGAAGGCGCGAAGGCGTTCCTCGTGCCCCTGCCGGCGCATCCGAACGAGGCGCAGCTCGCGTGGAGCGAGTGGCTGCCGAGCTCGCGCGACGGCACGCCGCTCCCCGACGGCTTCGCGATGCGGTTCAAGGTGCTGCCGCGCCGCCAGCCGGTGCGCACCCAGACCTTCGGGCCGTGGGAGATCGCCACGGTCGCCGAGGACTTCTACGACTACGAGACCGGGGACGGCTTCCGCACGCTCGCCGCGAACGCACGGTTTCTCATCCGGCACAACGGGAACCCCGTGCTCGTCGACGGCACGAGCGAGTACGGCGACAACCTCCGGGTGCGATTCGACCGCGCCGAGTCGGTGGCCCTGTTGCCGGGCGCGCCCGACGCGCTGCTCGTGCGCGCGGCGACCGAGCTCGATACCGGCCCCGTGTACCTGCTGGTGAGCAAGGGCGACCACGTGCGCGTGGAGCTCGTCTCGCAGGGACTGCCCCTGTCGACGGTGCCGCCGATCACCAACGACGCGGGGCGCTTCCACCGCTCCCGTCACCTGCACGTGGCGCCAGGCACGATCGACCGCGTGACCTTCGCCGAGCCGGGCGTCTACTACTTCCACGACGCATTGCTCACGACGCAGCCCGCAACGGTGCGGCGGTTCTCGACGTCGCCCGACGTCACGCTCGACCCGAACGTTCGCCCACTCGGCATCTCTCCCGACGGCCGCACCTTCGTGCGGCTCGGGTTCGCCGAAGACGGTGTCGGGCGCGTGCTGGTGACGACCGACGCCGCATCGGGCGCGACGGCGACCGTGCCGATCGACGCGGTGCACACGCGGCTCGGCGCGGTCGATGCGCTCGACCCGGCGTGGCTCAGCCATTACTACGAATGGCAACGCGATGGCGGGGGGAACCATCGACTGGCGGCGAGGGAGCAGGTGACACCGCTGCCACACCGTGGCACGCTGACCATGTCGAGCGGCGGGTATCGCGAGTATCACGTCGAGCCGGCGGGCGACGCGATGTTCAAGGCGCTCGTCGATTTCCTGCGTGACGAGATGGATGCAACGCGCAGCGCGGCGGACAGCGCCGCGATCGGCTACCGCATGCAGGTGGAGGGCAAGCCGGTGAACGTGATGCACGACGAGCGTGCGCATCGCGTGGGGATCTACATGGAACGCGGTGCGGACTCGCGGCTGGTGGTGAAGATCGGCGAGCGGTTCGACGCCGCGCTGGCGACGGGGAGGTACGATGCGCTGTTCACGCCGTGATACTGCGGCTCGATGATCTACCTCACCGTCCAGCTCAACTACGTCACCGGCCACGACGCTGAAGGCGCCGAGTACGAGCGCATGGTGCTCTCGTACTGGAGAGAGCACGGCGGGGAGGTGATCGCCGCCTTCCGTCCCGTCGCCTGGGCCGACGGCACGCGCGCCGCCGACGAGGTCCAGCTTCTCCGCATCCCGTCGCGTGAGCAACTGGACGCCTACCTCGCGGACGAGCGACGCGTCGCGCTGGCCCCGGTGCGCGAGCGCTCGATCGCCAGGACGGATCTGGTCATGTCGGAGGCGCTCGTCGAGCGCTGAGTGGCGCACGGGATCGGGAACACCTATCCTGAATCCGGCCCCAACGCGTGAGACGACCGCCATGACCACTCGCCGAACGATCCTCGCGGTCTTCGTGCTCGCCGCCGCGACCGATTCGTGCGCGGCGCTCGCGAACAAGTCGAGCCCATCGACGACCGTCTCTAGTGCTCGGCCGCGCGAGCGCATGGCCGCGACGCGCCGCCGCGAAGGATCCGACGTGACCACCCGCGAGGGCCCCGATCGGGGCTGGTTCATCGGCGCCGGACTCGCCTGCGACGCCGGCGACTCCGCCAAGGTAAAGCCGCAGTTCGACAGGAAGTGCGAGGGAACCGATCCGGCGGGCGAGGTCGACCGCACTCCGAGGGACACCGCCTGGCAGAAGGCGCCGTGACTCGGTGACTCGGTACCAACCGAGTCACCGAGTCACCGAGTCACCGACATCACGCCACCACCGCGTTCACCTCCAGATACTCCGACTGCACCCGCGTCGTCCCGTCGGTCGCGCGGTTGTGCTCCGACCACAGCGTCTCGAGCTCGCGACGGAGCCGGTTGCGGACGGCTTCATCCAGCGTGGCGAAGGCGCGCAGGGTGGGCCCGTACCATTGAATGAACTCGTTCACGACTCCCGCCGGGTCGAGCGCGAACTCGAACGTGAGCAGCCGGCGCGTCACCGTGAGTGACGAGATGCCGACGCCGAGCCGCTCGCGCACGGCCTGCTCGGTCCCCCACAGCAGCGGCGACGCAAGGCCGGCCGGCGGGGGCGCATAGCCCCCGGTGATCCTGAGCATGTCGCCGATGAAGCTGCCCGGCGTCCAGTTGGCCATCGCGATGCGGCCGCCCGGACGCACGACCCGCAGCAGCTCCGACGCGGCGCGGTCGGGACGCGCGGCGAACATCACGCCGAACATCGAGACCGCGGTGTCGAACTCGCCGTCGGCGTAGCTCAGCGCCTCGGCGTCACCGACGTCGAAGCGAATCGACAGCCCCTCGGAGGCGGCGCGGGTCTTCGCCTGGGTCACGAGGTTCGGCGCGATGTCCACGCCGGTCACCCGCGCGCCAGTGCGCGCCGCCGGGATCGCGAGGTTGCCCGTGCCGGTCGCCACGTCGAGCACCCGCTCGTCGGGCTGGAGGCCGAGCCGCGTGATGAACTCCGCCGAACCGAGCTCGTACCCGCGGGCGATGCGGCCGAAGTCGCCGGACGTCCAGGTGGCGCGGACTCGTGCCGCGAGCGGATCGGGCTCGGTGGAGGCCGAGGTCTGCCGCTGCTTGAGCATGAAGATGGTCGGAGTGAGTGACGGGAAGCTGGAGAAGTTGCTCCGGCTGAACTGGGCGTTTCTCATGGTGACTCGGTGCCTCGATGCCGCGCTTTCGCGTCCCCCGCGCCGGCCGTACATGCCGGTGCTCGAACGCGAGGGTAGGATAGGCCGGCCGCGCCAGCGCCACAGCGTGGAAACCACGTGGATTTTTCGCGGCGTGTACGGGGATTTTCGCTCGCTGCCGCCCGTCCGGACGGGGATTTACGCGAGCAGGCCGTTGGCGACGGCCCACGTGGCGAGCTGGGTCCGGGATTCGAAGCCGAGCTTCGCCAGCGCGCTGGCGACGTACCCTTCGACAGTCCGCTCGCCGATCCCCAGGTCGTAGGCGATCACCTTGTTCGCCTTCCCGCGCGCCACGAGCTGGACGACGTCGCGCTCCCGGCGGGTCAGCCCGCCAAAAGCGTCCTTCGCCAGCCGAGCGGCCGAGGGCGCCGGTCCGGCCGGGACGAGCGCCTCCAGCCCTTCGGCGAACCGCGCCCGCAGCTCGTCGTCGGGAACGGTCGCCTCGAGCTCGGCCGCGATCGCGCGCGCGCGGTCGAAGGCGCGGCGCGCCTCCAGCCGCTGTCGCTGTACCCGGTGGAGATGCCCGACCGCCGCCTCGACACGCCAGAGGAGGGGACGCGCGCCCTGCCGGGTGGCCTCCTCGCGCGCTGCGTCGAGGGCGACGCCCGCCTCGTCCAGCCGCTGCAACGCCGTCAGCGTCTCGGCGCGAAGGAGAGTGAGCCGTGGCACCCCGAGCTGGCTGTCGGGGTTCGCGGCGTGCTCCACCCCGAGGCGCGCGTCGACGATCGCCAGCGCCTCCTCCGGACTTCCATCGCAGAGCGCGAGCTCGGCGCGGGCGAGCCAGATGCATCGCTCGCCGAGAGTGAGCGCGGGCGAGTCCATGGCGCCGAGCTCGCGCACGCCGCCCAGGCGCGCCCCGTCCTCGAGCACCTCGACCGCGCCAGCCACGTCCCCTGCGCGACGGCGGGCGATCGCGAGCGGCGCCGCCGTCCAGCGCATCCACACTCGCGATCCGAGACGCCGTGCGACCCCGTGCGCCGCTTCGAGCTGCTCGAGCGCGGCCTGCGGCGCGAGCAGGTCGAGCATCATCTCCCCGAGCAGCCGGCGATTCGCCGCGGCCCACTGGAGGTGGCCGGCCTGCTCGGCCAGCTCCAGCGCCTCGCGCGCCATCGGCAGCGCGCGGTCATACTCACCGCGCCAGCCGAGGCAGTCGCCCACGATGAAGCGCAGGACCGACTCGCCGGCGCGCCAGCCGATCTCGCGCGCGATCCGGATCGACCGTGGAGCACGGAGCTCCTCGTGGACGGCGGCGCTGATGAACGGCGTGTTCGAGGCGACGTGATACGATCCGGCCGCCAGCGCGAGGAGCCCGAGCGAGTTGGCGAGACTCCGGCGGTCCTCCGCCGCCGCGAACATCGCGACCGAGCGCTCGAAGCTGGCCGCCGCCGCACGCTGATCCCCAGCGACGTGGTGCGCCATGCCGATCAGGTCCACGGTCTCGGCGACGCCGCGCTGATCGCCGAGCTGCTCGAAGATGCCGAGCGCCTCCTCGTGGTGCGGCAGGCCGGCCTGGGGCTCCTCGAGGTTCACGTGCCAGTTGCCGACGCGGTTCAGGCTGCGCGCGACGAGCGATCCGTCGCCGATCGCACGCGCCACGCCGAGCGCTTCCCGCCGGTACTCGCCGGCACGGGCGTAGTCGCGCGCCGCCCAGAGCAGCCCGAGTGCATGGAGCGCCTCCCACGCCCGGCGCTGTTCGCCAGTCGCGCGGGCCTGCTCCAGTGCGGCGGTAAAGTCCTCGTGTGCCCGGTCGAACTCGGCGAGTGTCTCGTTCACCCAGCCGCGGGTGAGCCGCAGCTCGATGCCGATGTCCAGGCCGGCGCGCTCGGACGCCTGGAAGGCGCGATCGAGGTGCCCGACGGCCTCGCGCGGCGCCGAGAGCGTCATGGCGTGACGGGCGGCGCGCGCCGAGTACGATGCGGCGCGCGTCCAATCGCCCGCTTCCCAGGCATGGTAGGCCAGTGCCTCGACGACAGGGTCGAGCTGGTCGGCGTGGGTGCGCTCGAGCGCCGCCGCCACGTCGCGATGCAGCGCCACCCGCTCGCGGACCAGCAGGTCAGCGTAGATCGCCTCGCGGGTGAGCGCGTGCCGGAAGGCAAACCGCTCTCCGGATTCTTCCACGACGAGCTGCGCCGCGATCAGCTCCTTCACCAGGGCGAGCAGCTCGCGCTCGTCCGATTCGGTGAGCGCCTGCAGCAGGCCGAAGTCGAACCGACGTCCGGCGACGGCGGCCGTGGACGCCAGCGCCCGCGCCGGTACGGTCAGGGTAGCGAGGCGACGCCGCACGGCTTCCGCCGCCGTGCGGGGGACGCGCACCCGCGCCAGCGACTGCGCGCGCCAGCCGCCGTCGCGCGGCGCGAGATCGCCGGCGACGATGAGCGCCTTGAGCGTCTCCTCGACGAAGAACGGATTTCCCTCCGTCAGCCCGTGCAGCAGCTCGACGAACTCGTCGCCGAGGTTCGTCTCCGGGCCGAAGATCGCGTGGAGCATCGCGCGGACGTCGTCGCGGCCGAGCGAGCGCACCGGGAGCTCGGTGAGGAGCCGCGCGCGCTCGAGATCGGCGATGAGGCGGGCGAGCCGCGGCGTCCCTTCGTCGGCGCGGCAGGTGAGCGCGATGACGACCGGCTGCGAGGCGTGGCTGCGCGCGAGGTGGAACACCAGGTCGAGCGTCGCGTCGTCGGTCCAGTGCACGTCCTCGAACGCGATGAACACTGGCTGGGTCTGCGCGAGCCCAGTGACGGTGCGCGCCAGCGCGTGGAAGAGCCGGCGCTTGTCGGACTCGGGATCGGATGACGCGCTGGGCACCACCTCGGGGAGCAGCGGCCGCAACTCGGGGAACACCCCGACCAGCTCGGCGGCGGCCGGCGCGAGGATGTGTGCGACGAGGGCGGGTGACGCGGACTCGGCGAACAGTCGCACGAGGTCGAGCAGCGG
>DATFOL010000488.1:0-6464 GCA_035265545.1 Gemmatimonadaceae bacterium
T
Source organism: Gemmatimonadaceae bacterium (assembly GCA_035265545.1). GTDB lineage: Bacteria > Gemmatimonadota > Gemmatimonadetes > Gemmatimonadales > Gemmatimonadaceae > AG11. The sequence goes on from DATFOL010000488.1 coordinate 2, forward strand.
TGGCGGCGAGCACCCCTCCGAGCCCGGTGAGGCTCGCCGCCACGTACTCGTGCCGCGGTCCGAAGATCTGCCGGTCGAGGCGCAGCGCGTCGCGGGTCAGCGTCTCCGCCTCGTCCACGTTGTTTCGCTCGGTCAGCAGCAGGTAAGCGAGGTTGTTCATGGCGACCGTCACGCTCGGGTGCGCATCGCCGAGTGCCTTTCGCTTCGCCGTGAGCGCCCGACGGAACAGCACCTCCCCCTCGTCGATCTTGCCACGTAGCTGCTGGACCTGCGCCAGGTTGTTCAACGTCTGCGCGGTGAGCGGGTGATTCTCGCCGAGGCGCGGCAGATAGATCGCGAGAGCCTCGCGCTGGATCGGCTCCGCCTGATCGTACGCCGCCTTGAACCAGAGCAGCAGTCCGAGATTCGTCAGGCTGCTCGCTACCGCGACATCGTCCTTCGCGGGGAGCGCACGACGGATGGCGAGCGCCTCCCGAAAGAGCGGTTCGGCCTCGTCGTACTCGCTGCGCCCCTGGAGCAGCGTGGCCACGTGATCCAGGCTCTCGGCAGTTGCGGCGTCCTGGCTCCCCAGCAGCTCGCGGCGCAGCGCGAGCGCATCGCGCAGGAGTGGCTCCGCCCGCTCGACCTGCGATTGCTGACGCAGCGCCTCACCGAGTTGATCCATCGCTTCCGCCACGGCAACGTGGCGCGGCCCGTAGAGTGCTCGGCGCTGCTGGAGCGCGCGCTCGAGAAGCGGAACGGCATCGCCGAACAGGCCGAGCTTGGTGTAGACCCGACCGAGCACGCCGCGCAGCTCCGACTGGACCTCCGGCTGCGTCACGAGAGCCGTATCGATGCGGCGCGCGCCGCGGTCGAGCAGAGTGCGCGCGGTGACGTCCTGTCCACGCTGCTCGGGCCACGCGAACGGATCCGCGACGTCGAAGACGCTCACGACGTACTCCTGCACCGCTCGCGCCTTGCGGGCCTCCGTCTCGGCGCGCGAGCGCAGCGTACGCTCGCGTGCGATCGCGCCGACGAGGGCTGCGAGCAGCATCGCGGCCGCGAGCACGGCAGCGCGGTTCCGCCGCACGAACTTTTTCGCGCGGTAGGGGAGCGAGTCCGGCCGCGCGCTCACCGGCTCGTCGCGCAGGTAGCGCCTCAGATCGTCGGCGAGCGCGGCGGCGGTCTGATAGCGCTCGGCCGGTGCCTTGCGCAGCGCTCGCGCGATCACGGTGTCGAGGTCGCCGAGCCCGAGCCGCGCGGGATCCACGTCGAGCACGCCGCGCACGACGTCCGCAGGGGTATGGCCCGCGGTGGTGTTCGTGGGGTGCCGCCCGGAGAGCAGGAGATAGAGCAGCACGCCCACCGAATAGACATCGGTCGCCGTGGTGATCGGCTCGCCGCGGATCTGCTCCGGCGTCGCGTAGTCCGGCGTGAGCGCGCCGCCGTCGGCGGTGAGGCCGGTGCGCTCTCCGTCCTGGTGCTCCTCGAGCAGCTTGGCGATGCCGAAGTCGAGCAGCTTCACCGTGCCGTCGGCCGTGACGAGGATGTTCGACGGCTTGATGTCGCGGTGGACGATCAGGTTCGCGTGCGCGTGGCCGACAACGTCGAGCACCTGGAGCACGAGGCGGATCCGCTCGTCGCGCCCGAGATCGCGCGCGCTGGCGAAGGCGTCGATCCGCTCGCCGTCCACGTGCTCGATCACGAGATACGGCTGCCCGGAGGGCGCCACGCCGGCATCGAGCAGCCGCGCGATCCCGGGATGCGTGAGTCGCGCCAGCATCGTCCCCTCGCGCCGGAACCGCTCCTGCCCGGTGGCGCTCAGGAGCGCGAGGTTCATCAGCTTCACCGCCGCATGCCCCTCGAACCGGCCGTCGGTGCGCCGCGCGAGCCACACCGATCCCATCCCGCCACTGCCGAGCGGCGTCTCCAGCGTGTACGCGCCGAGCTTGAGCCCGGCGAGGCTCATCGTCGGCCGCTCGGTGAGGAAGCGTCGCCGCTCGGCGTCATCCTCCGCGGCGAGGAGCGACTCGAGCTGCGGAACGAGCTCGGGATGATCGCCGCGCGCGGCTTCGAGCCAGGCGTCGCGCTCGCGCGGCGAGAGTTCCAGGGCGCGATCGAGCAGCGGCTGCAGCTCGCGCCAGCGTTCGGGATCGATGGCAGGCATGGACCAGCTCCGGAGGTCGCGCTACCAACATATGGATGTGGTGCGGCGGCGCTACCGTCCGCGCGCTACGATTCATGCTGCGCCAGCAACCGTGCACCCCGACTACCATGCTCATCGTCCACGTCTTCGTCCACGTCCGTCCGCATGCGGTCGACGCCTTCGTCGCCGCGACGCTCGAGAACGCGCGCAACAGCGTGCAGGAACCCGGTGTCGTGCGCTTCGACGTCGTCCAGCAGGACGACGACCCGACGCGCTTTCTCCTGATCGAGATCTACCGTACACCGGACGCTCCGGCGCGCCACAAGGAGACGGCGCACTACGCGACGTGGCGCGACAAGGTCGAGACGATGATGGCCGAGCCGCGCCGGAGCGTGAAGTACCACGCCGTGTTCCCCGACGCGACGGCCGAGTGGGAACGTCCGCGCTGAGCTTCGAGTTCGCCACCGCGGCGCGCATCCTCTTCGGCGAGGGACGCGTCCGTGAGGCGGGCACGATCGCCGCGGAGCTCGGCGCGCACGCGCTGCTCGTCGAGAGCGGAAGTGGCCGAGCGGCGCCGCTCGTCGCGCTGCTCCACGAGCACGGCATCGCGACGACGTCGCTGCACGTCGCCGGTGAGCCCACGACCGCGGTGGTGGAGCAGGGGGCGGAGCGCGCGCGCCGCGACGGGTGCGACCTCGTGATCGCGTTCGGCGGCGGCAGTGTCATCGATGCAGGCAAGGCGGTGGCGGCGCTGATCACGAACCGCGAGCCGCTGGTGGAATATCTCGAGGTCGTCGGCCGTGGGCGTCCGCTCACGGAGCGCTCGGTACCGATGATCGCCATCCCGACGACGGCGGGGACCGGCGCGGAAGTGACGCGCAACGCGGTACTGATGGTGGAAGAGGCGCGGGTGAAGGTGAGCCTGCGCAGCCCGTTCATGCTGCCGACGGTCGCGCTCGTGGATCCCGAGCTCACCTACTCGCTGCCGGCGGACGTCACGGCGAGCACTGGGCTCGACGCGCTGACGCAGTGCCTCGAGCCGTTCGTCTCACCGAAGGGCAATCCGCTCACCGACGCCGTCGCGCGCGAGGGGATGCGCCGCGCGGCGGGCGCGCTCCGGCGTGTCGTGCACGACGGCAGCGACGTCGAGGCGCGGCGCGACATGTCGATCGCGAGCCTGTGCGGTGGGCTCTCCCTCGCCAACGCGAAGCTCGGCGCGGTCCACGGCTTCGCCGCACCGCTAGGCGGGATGTTCCCGATCCCGCACGGCGTCGCCTGTGCGCGGCTGCTCGCGCCGGTGGCGGAGGCGAACGTGCGGGCGCTGCGAGAGCGGACGCCGGCATCGCGCGCGCTCGCGCGCTACGAGGAAGTGGCGCGAATGCTCACCGGGCGCGCGGATGCGCTGCCCGAGGACGGCGCGGCGTGGCTCGGTGCGCTGGTGGACGAGCTCGAGGTGCCGCGGCTCGGCGAGTTCGGGCTCACGGTGGGGCATGTGGCCGACGTCGTCGCGCAGGCGAAGCGCGCGAGCAGCATGCAGGGGAATCCGGTCGCGCTCACCGACGAGGAGCTGGGCGAAGCGCTGCGCGCGGCGCGATGACGTCGACCGCAGCGTGGCAAGTCTACTTCAGAGACACGTGGACCTACAACGGCGAGAAGCTCATGTTCACGATTCGATTGGCGCGCTTGAAATGACGAGAATGCCTTGGCCGCTCATCATGGCGACTGGCCCGACGACGACGGCGCCACGGCACCCGCTGCCAGCGGCGTCGGTACTGCCTGCGCCGCTACCGTGGGCGGTGGCGGCGGCGCGGCGCCCTGATTGAACTGCCACGTACACGACGGATTCACCCGCGAGTTGGCCAGCTGCATGTGCCCCACGCTTCCCTTCACGACCGGCGTGCTCGAGCCGTTCGCGATCAGACTCGCGTTCGGGCTCGTCGGACGCGGCACCGCGATGTCCGGGAATGCCCACTCGAACGCTTCGGAGGCGATCGTGACGGGCCTCTGCGCCTTCCCGTCGACGAACTGCTGCTGATAGCCCTGGATGCTGGCGGGCGCGCGCAGCTGGGCGTGTCGCGCCTGGATGAACATTAGCCGATCGGAGGCGCGCACGAACACGGCGATCGGCGCAGTCATGTTCGGCGAGTTGGTGGCCCATCGAGCCACCAGTGACTGTTTGCCCTGGGTGGTCTGCAGCGAGCCTCCGCCGACGACGCTCCACGTCGCCGGGTAGATCCGGAAGGCGCCTTGAATGGTCGGCGTGCCACCGGTGATCGTCCACGTGTGGATCTGTCGGTCCGCGTAGCCGGGACCCGTCACGTCGATCCGACAGCGAGCCCACCCGGCCCATGGCGCCTCGGGCCACACCGGCTGCTGCGCTCCGGCCGGGTCGACGGCCGCGATCGATACCGTCAGCACAAGCGCGAGTCGCCTGAGAACGACACTCGGCATACGCTATCCTTGCTCGGGTGCGTCATTGTGCGGGCTCCTGATCTCCCTGTCAATCGACATGGGGTGCTGTCCGTCGTGTGCATCGACGGGTGCGCGGCGCGTGCTCGCTCGGCTCGGCCCAGCGGGCGGCTTCGGGGACTGTTCGCCCCGCTCCGTTGCCCCGGGCTTGGGACCGCCGTCGTTCACGCGACGCCCGAGCGCACACTCGCGCTCGAAGCTGGCGTCGCCGGCCAAACTCCTCCACGAACATGCGCCAACGGCCGTCTCGGGACTTCGCCGCATCCGCGAAAGCGGCAGGGCTTCGGTATGTGACGGATTCGGTGCCCGGCATCAGTCGGCGTCGAGTCGGCCGCGGCTTTTCCTACGTCGATCCGGACGGTCAGGTCATCCGCGAGCGGGAGCGCATTCGTCGATTTCGCTCACTCGTGATTCCGCCGGCGTGGAGCGACGTCTGGATCTGTCCGATCCCCGAAGGACATCTCCAGGTCACGGCGCGCGACGCGCGTGGACGAAAGCAGTACCGCTACCATCCGAACTTTCGTGCCCACCGCGATCACACGAAGTTCGAGCGGATGGTCGAGCTGAGCGAGGTGCTGTGGAAGGTCCGCCAGCGCGTCGAGCGCGACATCGCGCTCCCGGGCCTTCCCCAGAAGAAGGTGATGGCGACGATCGTCTGGTTGCTCGAGCGCACGCTGATTCGCGTCGGCAGCCACGAGCTGGCCAAGGTGAACAACTCCTTCGGCCTGACGACGCTTCGCCGCCGCCACGTGTCGATCGACGGCGCGACGCTCCGGTTCGAGTTCCGCGGCAAGAGCGGCGTCGCCCACGTCGTCGCCGTGACGGATCGTCGCATCGCGCGCATCGTGCAGCGGTGTCGCGAGCTTCCGGGACGTGAGCTCTTCCAGTACGTCGACGCACGTGGGCGTCGCCAGATCGTGTACGCGGACGACGTCAACGCGTATCTCCGAACGATCACCAGACGCGACATCACGGCGAAGGACTTTCGCACCTGGATGGGCACGATGCTCGCCGCTGATTCGCTGCGCGAGATGGGACCGGCATCCACCAAGCGCGACGCGGAGAGCAATGTGCTTCGCGCCATCGACCGCACCGCCGAGCGACTCGGCAACACTCGCGCCGTCTGTCGCAAGTACTACATCCACCCGGCGCTGATCGAGGCGTATCTCGATGGCGCCGTGCTGCCGCCGTTCCCGGAGCGAGTGTGGCAGGAACGGCAGCTGCACGGCCCGACGCTGCGGCGACATGAAGCCGAGGTACTGGCGTTTCTCAAGGCTCGCGTGGAGACCAGGCGATCCGCTCCCGTGTGAAGGACTCCACGGTGAGCCAGGCACGCTTGGCACCGGGCGCTTCAGGGAGTGGGTGCCACTCCGGCGCTGCGCCACACGTTCAATCCGCCACGTCGCTCGCGCTCGATGGCGTATCGCGCCACCGCTCGGCCAACCGCCAGACCCACGTCGTTGTCGAAGCGATAATGGATCCCGCCATACAGCCGTGACATCGCCTGCTCCTCGGCGATCCGGGTGAACGCCGCGCGGTCCTGCGGAAGGAAGTGGCCGAGGACGCCATCGAATGCGCCGGCGCTGCAGGCGTGTCCCGATGGATAGGACGGGAAGTTGGGCAGGCTGACGCTGTCGGCGAGCGCGAGCGTCGTGTCGGCCTGCGACGGTCGAATGGTCCAGTAGTGGTACTTCGCCTCGAAGCAGGCGATGAGAGCATCCGACGAAGCGACGTTGAGCAACGCGAGTACCCGTACGGATTCAGAGTCTGACGCGCGGTGGCGGAGCAGGGCGACGGCCGCGGTCTCGTTCCACGGCGCCCACGGGTCCGCGATGTTCCATCGCTGAGCGATCACCGTTTGCTCCGGAG
>DATFOL010000489.1:0-6344 GCA_035265545.1 Gemmatimonadaceae bacterium
CAGATCGTCACGCCGCAGGCCGAGCAGATTCCCGGTACGACCCAGATCCCCAACTCGGCGGGCGGCTACGCCTGGCCGGTCGATCACTGGACGCGGCTCGACCGCTTCCTCGTGCTCGGCACAGAGGGCGGCACGTTCTACATCGGCGAGCGCACGCTCACCGCGGAGAGCGCGCAGGCCGTCGTCGCATGCCTCGCCGAGGACGGCTCGCGCGTCGTGCGGCGGGTGATCGAGATCAGCGAGAGCGGCCGCGCGCCGAAGAACGATCCGGCGCTGTTCGTGCTCGCGATGGCCGCCGGTCTGGGTGACGAGGCCACGCGCGCCGCGGCGCTCGCGTCGCTCGAGCGAGTCGCACGCACGGGCACGCACCTGTTCCACTTCCTGCAGTACGTAAAGGCGTTCCGCGGTTGGGGACGCGGCGTGCGCTCGGCGGTGGGACGGTGGTACACGCGTAAGTCTCCGCAGGACCTCGCGTACCAGCTGCTCAAGTATCAGGCGCGCGACGGCTGGGCGCACCGCGATGCGCTGCGCCTCGCGCACCCGAAGGCGCCGTCGTCCGAGCACGATGCCCTCTTCCGCTTCGCGACGCGAGGCTGGGAGGCGGTGGCGGGCTCGCCGGCCCTCAGCACCGACGTCGGTGCACGACTGGAGGCGGTGCAGGCGATCCGCCACATGTCGGCCGAGGAGGCCGCGCGCGTGATCCGCGTCTACAAGCTCACGCGCGAGATGGTGCCGACGGAGCTGCTCTCGCGCCCCGTGGTGTGGCATGCGCTGCTCGACGGCATGCCGCTCACGGCGCTGATCCGCAACCTCGGCGTGATGACGAAGGTCGGGCTGCTGGTGTCCGGCTCCGACGTCACGCGAGCGGTCGTCGCTCGACTGGGCGATCGTGGGGCGATCCGGCGTGCGCGGGTTCACCCGCTGGCGGTGCTGGCGGCGCTGAAGACGTACGCGCAGGGGCGCGGCATGAAGGGGCAGGGCACGTGGACGCCGGTGGCGCGGGTGATCGACGCGCTGGACGACGTCTTTTACCTGGCGTTCGGAAACGTCGACGCGAGTGGCAAGCGCACGATGCTCGCGCTCGACGTCTCGGGCTCGATGGGCTCGCCCGTGCACGGGATGCCGTATCTCTCGTGCCGCGAGGCGTCGGCGGCGATGGCGCTGGTTTCGGCCGCGGTCGAGCCGAACCATCGCATCGTCGCGTTCACCAAGGGCAGCTACCCGTCGATGTGGTCGGCGACGCACGGGTCGCAGTACGACACCGGGCTCTCGACTCTTGCCATCTCACCGCGTCAGCGGTTGGACGACGTGGTGCGCAGCATCACCGGCATCCCGTTCGGCGGAACGGACTGCGCCCTCCCGATGGTGGAGGCGCTGAAGCACCGCTGGGCGGTGGACACGTTCGTCGTCTACACGGACAGCGAGACGTGGGCCGGCAACATTCATCCGGCGCAGGCGCTCCGCGCGTACCGCGAGCGAATGGGAATCGCGGCGAAGCTGGTCGTCGTCGCGATGGCCTCGAACGGGTTCACGATCGCGGATCCGGACGACGCCGGCATGCTCGACGTGGTCGGGTTCGACACGGCCACACCGCAGGTCATCAGCGACTTCACCGCGTAGCGATGGGGGATGAGCCCCGTCGCTGCGCGACGGGGTCCATCACCGGGCGCGCGGGGGAGGTCCCCGCGCAGCCCACAACCACATCAGCTATCGATATGAACCGCATGACGGGCTTCCTCGCGGAAGAACCGGAGCACGAGTACGGAGACTTCTACGTGGTGGCCGGCATGTTCTTCAGCGCCGGCGTCACGCGCGAGACGACCGGGCTCGCGAGCACGAGGAGAAAGAAGATCAGCGTCCGTGGGACGATTGATCGGAGGATCCCGGACCATCGGCGTTTTGCCACCGGTCCCTACGGCGGTCCTCGATTCTGATCAGTACATTCTGCCATTCAATGCGCCCAATCACGCCTAGAACTCTCGCTCTCGTCACCGCGATTCAACGCGAGCGTGGCTTCATGTCGCGTCTTCGTGGCGGACAGCGCGACAACGTAGCGCGCTTCGACGCGATCGCCGCGCAACCTGAGGCCGCAATAGTGCCGCGGCTCGCATCCTTCCTGGTAGAAGGGGGAGAGCTGGCGCGCGCGGCGGCCCAGGCGGTTGCGAAATGCGTCGCCGTCGCCACATCCGACGAGCTCCTGGAGCTCGACGAATACTGTCGCCAGGCGTGGTGGGGGGAGTATCCGTACGGCAACGATGCACGGTGGCAGTCGCTGAGCCCGCGCGACGTCGCGGGACTTGTCGCACCAGGCAGCGAAGCGGCTCGGGTCGTCGGTGTCGTGAGCTTTCATCCGAACGGTCGAGTGCGAGAGGCAGCGGTTGCGCGGCTCGCGAAGATGTCCGGTGGTGCCGAGTTGCCCTTCCTCCTGATCCGACTGAACGATTGGGTCGATCCGATCGCACGCCGAGCGGAGCAGGCGCTGCGGCAGCGGTTGACCGCGTCGTACGCGGACGCGTTCGTCGATAACCTCGCAATTCTGCTGCGACTGGGTGCGAAGCGGCGGCGCATTCACCAGGCACTCATCGACGGCGCGCTGTCGCTGTTGTTCGAGCCCGGGAGTCGGTCCGCACTCGAGCGGGGACTCACCAACTCGAGTCGCGCAGTTCGACGTCTGCTCCACCTCGAGATGCTCACGAGGCCGAGTCCCGATTCGTTCGAGATCGTGGAGCGAGCGCTGTCCGATGACGACACGGTGATCCGGATGCGGGCGACGCGCGTCGCCCGACGGGAGCTGGGAGCGGACTCGCTCCACCATCTCCTGCCACGGATGCTCCGCGATCCTTTCCCTGCCGTTCGAGCCGAGGCAATCGCCGGCGCTGCCGAGCTGGGTCTCCCGGACGTCGACGAGAGGCTGTTCGAGGCGCTTCTCGATCGAAGTAGGATGGTTCGAGATACGGCGCGGTTCTATCTCCGGCGGCATCGCAGCTTCGACGCGTTCAGCGCGTTCTATCGCGAGCGACTCGTTTCGAGCACGAGCAGCCCGACTCGCCAGCGCATACTGACGTCGGCAATCGCTGGTCTCGGGGAGAGTGGTCAGCCACAGGACGTGGCCGTGTTGATCCCCTTCCTCGGGGACGTGCGGCCCGCGGTGCGAGTCGCCAGCGCACGCGCGATTGCGGGCCTCGACATGGATACGTCGCTCCTACGCCTGCTAGAGATGCTGGGAGATCCTTCGCCCACGGTCACGCGCCGCGTGCGGGAAATCCTCACCCTGAGAGCGGGGAGCGTGAGCTCGGACACCCTTCGACGGCTCATGCGCGAGATCCCCTTCGCGCACGGACGGTTGGACGCGCTGCGGCTCGGCGCGCAGCTGGGAAAGTGGGACGCGCTTCTCCTCGTTCTGGAGAGTGTCCGAGATCCGGACGTGGAGATACGATCGACCGCGCAGCTCGCCGTTCGGCGCTGGATCGAACAGCAGAATACCAGCTTCGAGCAACCGGTGCGCCGGCACCTGCTCGGGCTCCGATCGTCGCTCGCGGCAAATCGCTGGTCGCTCGACCCCGCGACGACGAACGAGCTCGAAGCGATCGTACGTTACTGGAACCCCTCGTCGCCGACTGAGCGCACGACTACGAACGACTCGTGACCACATGCTTCTCACCATCACCACGACCCACCGTCCCGCAACCGACCTCGGGTATCTGCTCCACAAGAACCCGGCGCGCGCGCAGCGGTTCGCGCTCTCGTTCGGCGCGGCGTACGTGGTGTACCCGGAGGCGTCCGCGGAGCGATGCACAGTCGCGCTGGTGCTCGACGTCGATCCAGTCGGCCTGGTGCGCGGACGGCGCGGGCCGGAGGGCGAGGGTGGGTTGCTGACCCAGTACGTGAACGATCGACCCTATGTCTCATCGTCGTTTCTGAGCGTGGCGATGTCCGAGGTGTTCGGCACCGCGATGAGCGGCCGAAGCAAGGAGCGGCCCGAGCTCGCGGAGAAGGCGATCCCGCTCGAGGCACGGCTCGCCGCCGTGCCATGTCGCGGCGGTGAGGAGTTCTTGCGGCGACTGTTCGAGCCGCTCGGCTATGCCGTGCACGCCGAAGCGGCGCCGCTCGACCTGGCGATCCCGGAGTGGGGCGCGAGCCGGTACCACGTCGTCACCCTGACGGCGGAGAAGCGGCTGAGCGATCTGCTCACCCACCTGTACGTGCTCGTGCCCGTGCTGGACGACGAGAAGCACTACTGGGTGGGCGACGACGAGGTGGAGAAGCTGATCCGGCACGGCGAGGGGTGGCTCGCGTCGCATCCGGAGAAGGAGCTGATCACGCGGCGATACCTCAAACATCAGCGTTCGCTGGTACGCGACGCGGTCGCACGGTTGGTCACCGAAGAGTCGCCGGACGACGACGAAGACGCGCCAGCGGTGCGCGACGCGGAGGAGGGATCGCTCGAGCGGCCGCTCAGCCTCAACGAGCAACGGCTCGACACGGTCCTCGGCGCCCTCCGCGCGAGCGGTGCGACGACGGTGGTGGATCTCGGGTGTGGCGAAGGCCGGCTGCTCCGACAGCTGCTCGGCGACCGGCAGCTCGTGCGGATCGTCGGGATGGACGTGTCGTACCGTGCCCTCGAGATCGCCCGGGACCGGCTCAAGCTCGACCGGATGCCACCGATGCAGCGTGAGCGCATCGAGCTGATCCACGGCTCGCTGATGTACCGTGACCAGCGGCTGACCGGGTTCGACGCGGCGGCCGTGGTGGAAGTGATCGAGCATCTCGACCCTCCGCGTCTCGCCGCGTTCGAGCGGGTGGCGTTCGAGTTCGCGCGGCCAGCCACGGTGGTCGTGACGACGCCGAATGCCGAGTACAATGTGCGGTGGCCGACGCTGCCGGCGGGGAAGTTCCGGCACCGCGACCATCGGTTCGAGTGGACACGCGAGCAGTTCGAGAGCTGGGCGCGAGGGGCGGCGGAACGCTTCGGCTATACCGTGCGGTTCGGGCCGGTGGGACCGATGGATCCGGAGGTCGGATCACCGACGCAGATGGGGATCTTCACGCGTGGAGAGCGCGATGGCTGAAGCGGAGCGCGAGACCACGCATCGTGCGGGACGGACGCTCTCCATTCCCGAGCTTTCGCTCGTCGTCCTCATCGGTCCCTCCGGCTGCGGAAAGAGCACCTTCGCGCGCACCCACTTCGGGCCGTTCGAGACGATCTCGTCGGACTTCTGCCGAGGGCTGGTGTCGAACGACGAGAACGACCAGTCGGCGACGACGGTCGCATTCGAGACGCTGCACTTTATCGTGGCGAAGCGGCTCGAGCGCGGGCTGCTCACGGTCGTGGACGCGACCAACGTGCAGCCCGAGGCGCGAAAGCCGCTGGTCGAGCTGGCGCGGCGGTATCACGTGCTGCCGGTCGCGATCGTGCTCGATCTGCCGGCGCGCGTCTGCGAGGCACGCAACCACGGCCGGACGGACCGGAACTTCGGACCGCACGTGATCCGCCAGCAGCGGAGCCAGCTTCAGCGGTCGCTGCGCAATCTCGGGCGCGAGGGGTTCCGGCACGTCCATGTGCTGCAGTCGGAGGACGTGATCGCGTCGGTGACGATCGCGCGCGAGCCGCTCTGGAACAATCGGAAGTCGGATCACGGCCCGTTCGACGTCATCGGCGACGTGCACGGGTGCGCCACGGAGCTCGAGGAGCTGCTCGCGCTGCTTGGTTACGCCCTCGACGGGGCAGGGATCTGGAGGCACCCGATGGCACGAAAGGTCGTCTTCGTCGGCGACCTCGTGGACCGCGGACCGCGCATAGCCGACGTGTTGCGCATCGCGATGGCGATGACCGACGCGGGCGCGGCGCTCGCGGTCCCGGGCAATCACGATCTCAAGCTCGTGAAGAAGCTGCGCGGACGCGACGTGAAGGTGTCGCACGGGCTCGCGGAGTCGCTCGCGCAGCTTGAGCAGGAGACTCCGGAGTTCCGCGAGAAGGCGGTGGAGTTCCTCGATGACCTCGTGAGCCACTATGTGCTCGACGGTGGGCGGCTCGTCGTCGCGCACGCGGGGATGAAGGAGGAGATGCAGGGGCGAGGCTCGGGCCGCGTGCGCGACTTCGCGCTGTACGGCGAGACCACCGGCGAGACGGACGAGTTCGGGCTCCCGGTGCGCTACAACTGGGCGGCGGAGTATCGTGGCACGGCGGCGGTGGTCTACGGCCACACGCCGGTGCCTCAGCCCGAGTGGCTGAACGGCACGATCAACATCGACACGGGCTGCGTGTTCGGCGGGCGGCTCACCGCGCTGCGCTGGCCGGAGCGCGAGCTGGTGAGCGTGCTGGCGCACGCGACGTACGCCGAGCC
>DATFOL010000490.1:0-2472 GCA_035265545.1 Gemmatimonadaceae bacterium
GGTCCTCGGCGGGTTCCTCGGCGCCATCGTCGTGTGGCTGGCGTATCTGCCGCACTGGGGCGCGACGCCGGATGGTGAGGCGAAGCTGGCGGTGTTCTGCACCGCGCCGGCGATCCGCAGTCCGGGGGCGAACGTCATCACCGAGATCGTCGGGACGTTCGTGCTGGTGCTGGGGATTCTCGCCGTGCTCTCGCCGGCGAATCTCACCCAGGGCTCCGACTGGTCGCGCGGTCTCGGGCCGCTGCTCGTCGGCGTGATCGTCTGGTCGATCGGACTCTCGCTCGGTGGACCCACCGGCTATGCGATCAACCCCGCGCGCGATCTCGGACCGCGGCTCGCGCACGCCGTGCTGCCGTTGCCGTCGAAGGGCAGCTCGGACTGGGGCTACGCGTGGGTGCCGATCGTCGGGCCGATCATCGGAGGGGTCCTCGGCGCGCTCTGCTACCAGTTGATCTGGAAGTAGCGCGCGCATCCGACGTGAGTCCCCATGCGCCGCTGACGTCGGCGTCGATCATTCGCTGACGTCGACGTCGGTTATTCGGCAACGAGGCGCCTCGGGGCGTGCACGGCGATGTGCGACCCCTCGGCCAGGAACGCCGAGTCCGGTGTCCCAGTCAACGCGCCGCCGAGCTTCGCGCCGTACAGCTCGGAAAGATCCCCGTGAACGGACGCGTCGTTCACGCTCCAGGTGCGCCAGCGCGGGTGCGTCACCTGATATTCGACCGTGCCGCCGTCGCGCTGTCGGGTATAACCCCAGTAGTGCTCCGTGATGAACTCGGCCTCCGAGCCCGGCACGAGCAGCGTAGCGACTCCACTCGCCGCCACCGTCAGTCCACTCCAGCCGCTGCGCTGCTTCCACTCGTATCGGACCGCGCTCGGCGCTTCATCGGGCGCGGCCGGGATCACGATGGAGTGTCGCATCGGCATCGCGACGTACGGCTCGTTGTAGGCGAGCCGCGCGACCACCGCGATCGCTCGACGCGGCACGATCTCCTTGATGAACGTCACGGCGCGGCGCACTTCGCCGCCGAGCGTTCGGCAGACGTAGAAGCGCAGGTTCACTTCCTCGAAGTCGCGGTGCAGCGGTACGGGCACGCCCAGCACTCGCGTGTCGCGAAAGAGAAACCCGACGATGCTGACGTAGGCCGAGCCTTGCCAGAAGTCGAGCGAGGTGCCGCGCGGCAGGAGCGGCAGGAGCAACGCAGGATCCACGCGATAGTTGAGCATCGCGAGATGGCGCCACTCGCCTGTGAGGAAGACGCGCGGCATCAGCGCATGGGCCTAGCTGATCCAGGTACCGAGCGCACTCGCGAGCACCCTGAGCGCCGCGACGATCGCCGCGCCGCACCCGATCACGATGCTGAGGATCCGTACTCCGCGCAGCATGACGACGGACACGTCTCTCGTCGCGCTTCGTTCGGCGAGCTCGCGATCAGCGATCCCCCACGCGCCAAACGCCGCCGCGCCGATGCCGACGCAGCCGAGTATCAGCCACGCGGGTGGACGCCAGAGCGCGATGACGAGCGTCGTCGCGAGCCCGAGAACGACGGCGAGCACCAGCCGGCCATCCGAGGTGGAGCGTGCACGCGACGCGAGCGCGTGAAACAGATCGTCGTCGGAGTGGGTGATCGTCATCCGCTACTCGTGCTTCGCGATGTCTTGCCGGAAACGAATCACGTGGACCTCAGCGTTCGGACGCGGTCGTCGATCTCAACAACCTCAGCGCCCAACCGGAGAGCGCCAGCGAGAGCATGGTCAGCGCCACGAACCAGGGATCCGTCGCCAGCGCGCGCGACTCGGCGACCACACGCCAGACGTGCGCGACGGCGATCAGCGCGAACAGGGTACCGGTCGTGATCAGATACGCGCGCATCGTGACGCCTCCAGAAGTTCGACCGTGTGGGTTCGCGTCGTCGCGTTGCGCGCCGCGTGCTCAGTGCGCGCCGGGCGGGAACTGTCCGGCGAGGAACAGCGCGCCGAGCGCGATGAGCAGCAGGATCAGAGAGAGCACGCGGCGGCGATGGCGGCGCACTGCCTCCCAGCCGAGCAGGTCGAGATAGTAGCGACCGTCGCCTGCCTCGCGCAGCACCGCGCGCTCCACGAGCCGGCGCCCTCCCACCCCGCCGAGATCGACCGCGAGGTCGCTCGGGAGCACCGCACGCTCGACGCTCGTCGCACCCGCGCGCATGAACGCATCGACGACCTGACGCTCCTTGATCAGGAGGATGGTGACGGCAGCGCCCACTGGCGTTCCTCCGCGGTAGGATGTCTCGCTGACGCCAATCAGTGGTTTCCCACGCAGCGCCGCAAGAGTGTGCGAGTGGCCGAACGGCGTCAGCCGCCGTCGTCGTACGGATCGCCGGGCCTGGGCGCTGGAGGTGGCCGGTCCGGCCGCCACCACGCATCGGGTGCCACGGGCTCGGGCTGCTCGGGTCCGACGTTCGCCGAGTCGATCGCCGCTTTGATGAAGTC
>DATFOL010000491.1:0-14475 GCA_035265545.1 Gemmatimonadaceae bacterium
ACCAGCGCTGCGCTCGCGTCGCTGCTTCGTGAGCGCGGACGGATACGCGAGGCGGACAGCCTCACGGCGCGGTTCGCGCCGAAGCGCTGATCGCTCGAAACCACTCGCCGGCACGCTGCGCGTTCTCGCCTTCCGTCAGCCCGCCTCTATAATTGCCAGGACATCCGGAGAGAGGAATCGCGATGCGGACGCAACACGTGTGGATGCTGGCGGCATGTCTCGTCGCCACGGCGGCGCCGGCAACGGCTCAGTCCACGAACCAGTCGAAGAACGCAGTGAAGAGCGGGAACGGTTGGGTGACCATTCTCGACGCCAGGTCCTTCAAGGACTGGAAGGTCGCGCCCGAGAACGCCAGGTCGAAGGTGGAGGAGACCGCCACCGTGAAGCGGGTCGTCGCCGGTGATTCGCTGCGCGACGGCAGGTGGACGTTCAGGAACGGCGTGCTCCATGGCGAAGGTGGCGTGAGCCACATCTTCAGTCCGCGCGGCGACTACGAGAACTTCGCCTATCGCGCCGACATCAAGATCAAGGACAAAGGCAACAGCGGCCAGTACTTCCGCACGGCATTCGGCAACGGCTTTCCGAATGGCTACGAGGCGCAGGTGAACAGCAGCCACACCGATCCGAAGCGCACCGGAAGCCTGTACAACTTCAAGAACGTGATGGAGCAGCTCGTGCCGCCGGGCACCTGGTTCACCCAGGAAATCATCGCCGACGGCAACCACATCATCATCAAGGTGAACGGCAAGGTCACTGTCGACTTCGTCGACGAGAAGAACACCTTCACGAAGGGCCACTTCGCCTTCCAGCAGCACAATCTCGGCAGCGAAGTGTGGATCAGGAACGTGCAGGTGAAGGAGATGCGCGCCAAATGACGGACGGAAGCAGGACATGACGGACGGCATGCGAAACGGAATGCGAAACGGAATGCAGACCATGACGAGGCGACCGGCTCTTGGTGCCACCTGGCGCTCGCTCGCGCTCCCGGTCCTCCTCGCGCTCGTGGCGGCGGCTGCACCCGCGCAGGCGCAGGGGTATCCGTTCAGCCAGCGCGGCAGCGTCAGCCAGCATGTCGCGCACACCACGATCGCCGTCGAGTACGGTCGCCCCGTGGCGCGGGGGCGCGCGTTGTTCGGACAGCTCGTGCCGTGGGACAGCGTGTGGCATCCCGGTGCCGATTCGGCGACGCGCATCACCTTCGACCACCCCGTGCTGCTCGAAGGCCGCGAGGTGAAGCAAGGGGAGTACTCGCTGTGGCTCGTCCCTCGAGCCAGCGCGCCGTGGACGGTCATCCTCAGCCGCGCGGCGCACACGTTCCACAAGCCGTATCCCGGCGCTGCCAGGGATGCGTACCGGTTCGACGTCGCACCGGAGACGGGCGCGCACATGGAGTCGCTCGCGATCTACTTCCCGTCCGTGCTGCGCGCCGAAGCGGTGCTGCGCATCCACTGGGGCGAGACGATCGTTCCGCTCCGTATCACGGCGCTTTACTCGCCACCGTAGCTGTCGGCTGGCCGTTTCGCTCTCGCCAGGCAATGATCAACTCTCGTGACTTCACATCCACACCGTGACGCGACGTGGCGCACGGGGATTGGTCACGTGCTTCGCTTACGCCGGAGGAGAGGCGTGTCATATTCACAGGCAACGGTCACCGCGAGCACTCTGAACGTCCGACGTACTGACAGCGCTGACTCGGAGCGAGTGGGCGAGCTCCGACGCGGCGCCATCGTGAAGGTGCTCGGCCGTGCGGGCCACTGGTACGAGATCACGGATGGTACGATCCGCGGGTTCGTGCACGGCGACTACCTGCGGCTCGACGGTGCACCGTCGGTGGACGGGTTTCTCTGTCACGACGACGCGCTGTGCGGCGCATCGCTGGCGGCCGACCCTCAGCGACGCATCACCGCGACTGGGCTCGGTGGCGCGGCGCGGACCACGGCCGAGGCATGGAATCGGTATGGGGGCATGCTCGCCCCGCTGTGCGACACGACGAGCATCACTCCCGCGGCCGCCGTCGGCGTGCTGTCCGTCGAGTCGAGTGGGCACGGGATGAGCGACACCGGGCGCCTCATCATCCGATTCGAGAACCATGCGTTCTGGGACCGGTGGGGCAAGCATCACCCGGACGAATTCGGTGAGCGGTTCACTTTCGACAAGACCAAGCGGTGGACGGGGCACAAGTACCGGGCGCGTGCGACGGATCCGTGGAAGACGGCGCACTCGGGACAGACGGCGGAATGGGAGGCGTTCTCGCTGGCCCGCGCGCTGCACGAGCCGGCGGCGATGCAGTCCATCAGCATGGGCGCGCCCCAGATCATGGGCTTCAACCACGCGGCGATCGGCTACGACTCGGCGAAGGAGATGTTCGACCGGTTCGCTGCCGACGAGCGCTACCACATTCTCGGACTGTTCGACTTCGTGAAGGGCGGCGGTCCGACGTCGCGCATGCTCGAGGCGCTACGCCGCCAGGAGTACGAGCAGTTCGCGACGTACTACAATGGAAACGGCCAGGCCGCCGTGTACGGCGCGCGCATCCGTGCTGCCGCCTCGGCGTTCGATCGCATCGCTCCGCGTGCGTGAGCCGTGCCTTGGCCCATCGGCCCGGTCACGGCTGCACCGTCACCAGCTTCCCCCACGTCTCCTTCCACTTCACGAGTGAGCCGGTCACGTCCGACAAACCGAGGGCGGCCACGCCGATCCCCGTGCGTAGCGACAGCACGAAGCCCTTCATCGAGCCGCCGGCACCGAAGCGCTCCTGAGTCGCCAGGTTCAGGAAGTGTCGCACCCACGGCGCGACCACGGTGCCGGGCACTGTGCTGAGATCCTGCACGATCGATTGCGACGGAAGCGCATCCAGACGTGAGAGCGGGGTCCCCGGCACGGACACGAGGTATGGACCCGCCGCGGTCGTCCCGGGCAGCCTCCGGAGGAGGACCTGCGCCGTGGCGTAGTCGTAGTATTTGAGGACGCTGTCCGGGTGTGGCTCCCGCACGGCGCGCGCCACCGGCATGTAGCTCATGTTGAACGTGCCGCGGTCCCGCCGTTGTGCGGCGTGGAAGGCGTCGATGTCCTGCGAGAGTCGCACGAATTCCGCGATCGCCAGACGGTAGCGGCCTGACGAGGCTGAATCGGGGGGAGCGCCGAACAGCAGGTAGCTGTACACGGCATAGCCTGGCTCCTCACGCTGATCGGGCGCGAGGTACGCGCGCGCGCGGAGTGTTCCACCCATGTGACCGCGGGGCGGCACCACGACGATGCGCACCGAACAGCGCACCGCTGGCACGGCGCCCTCCAGCTCCGCCGTCGCCGTGTACACGCCGAGTCCCGCGCGCTCGAGGGTCCAACGCGCCGCCGAGTCGCCGGCGACGATCTCGCCACCGGTCGTCGTCCAGCGGTACCGACGCGCGGGAGCGACCGAGTCGGCGAACGCGCGCACCTCCACGGTGTCGAGTGGCGACGCGGTCGGGCGCGACGCGACGCAGACGAGCGTGGAGTCCGCTGCGGGTGTGAGCGGGAGGTGTGGCGTCGCCGACATCGCGTCCGTGGCCGGGAATGTCACGAGCAGCGTGGCCAGCAGTGCGAGCTCAATCATGCTTCGCCTCGCGCTTCTCGCGCCGCGCCGCGAGCAGGCGGCGCGTGCCCACCACCGCGATGGCCACGATGCCGACCACGACCATCGTTTCCTGCCCATCGAGCGGCGCGTCGGCCATCTTGAACAGCGACCAGAGCGCGAGCGACACGATCAAGATCAGCACGACGTTGACGACGGATTCCTGCACGTCTCCCCCCGAAGTTGGGTGCGATGCGAGTCCTCAATGAGCGCCGACGAGCTGGAAGCCCGCCCAGTAGTGCGCCGGATTTGAGCGCACCGCCGGCAGACCGCGCACTTCGACTTGGGCGAGACGGAGCGCTTCGGCCTTGGTACGCGGCGCACGTTCGTCCAGCCAGTAGCGGTAGAACTTGCGCACGAGCGAATCGGTGGCAACGGTGTCTACCTGCCAGAGGGTGACGAGCACGCTGCGCGCCCCGCGCGCGAGGAAGGCGCGCTGCAGACCCACCGTGCCCTCGGCGCCCTTCAAGTCGCCGAGGCCCGTCTCACAGGCGCTCAGCACCACCAGCGAGGCGGAGAGTCGCGGGCCCGTCATCACCTCGCTCATCGTCAGCAAGCCGTCGGTCGTGCTGGTCGGTGCCAGTGCGACGAACGAGCGACGCGCGCGCGCCTCGGTGCCGTATGCCCGGCCATGCGTGCCGAAGTGGATCAGCTCTGCCGTACCGAGCCCGCCGAGCACCGCGGCCTCCGAGGCATCGGTGCCCACGAGTGCGCGCCCACCCAGCCGTGCCGACAGCCACACCGCCGTCTGACGCGCCATTCCCAGCGGCGAGAAGGGAGCTCCGCCATCCGGATCCGGCGGCATCTCCGGATCTCCGACGATCAGCGCGCGCGACGGACGCGCAGTGCTCCCGTCCCGCTCCACCATCGCCAGCAGCGCGAGCGATGGAGCGTACCGCAACGCGTAGCGCACGCCCAGCGGCGTGCCGGCGGCGTCCAGCGGGAGCGCCGCGAACGGGACGAGCGCGAGCGCGCCGTGCGGGATCACCACCAGCTCCGTGGTGTCGGCCGGAAGAGCCGTGCGCAGCACTGGTGGGAGGAGCAGCCGCGCCGCGGCAGCCAGCAGACTGTCGCGCCCTCCGGCCGCGGCACTCGTGGCGGAGAGCGCGGTGCGCACACACGATGCGGGAAGCGAGTCGGTCGCTACACCAAGGAAGGTCGCGCGCCGCTCGCGCAGTCCCTCCGTCGCGCGTTCGGCACTCGCCGCCCACAACTGCGCGCGCACGCCGGCGACGAGGGTGTCCACCGAGGCTGCGTCCACGCGCTGACAGTGCATCCGTACGTCGCCCGACGGCAGCGCGACCCACGCCAGAAGCGCATGCTCCGTGACCAGGTAGCTCAGCACCGGTGCGCGCGTTGCGGCAGGTGCTCGCAGGAGTGCCTCGCCGCGGGGATACCCGTCGCCGGGCATGGTGTCCGTCGGAAGTAGCTCGGATTCCGCGGTACCCGATCCAGTCCGCAACAGGTCGCGCAACGCCCGCGCCCGACCACGCTCGGCGGCGAGCAGCGAGCCGTGGCGTGCGGAGTCGCCGCGCGCACCGTCACTGAGCGAGAGCCACGCGAGCGCCCAGCGCGCCGTGAGCTGTACGTCCTGCTCGGCGAAGACTACGCGGTCTTCGTCGCGCACGGTCGTGCGTCCCACGACGGCGCGCACCGCCGAGGCGGAGTCGTAGTAGGCGACCGCGCGTCGCACGTCGCCGGTGCGGCCGCGCGTGTGATACACGGTGCCGAGATGATAGAGCGCGCTGCCCTCGCGCACACGATCGCCCTGTCGGCGCAGGAGCACGCGGGCGCTGTCGAGCCTGGCGATCGCGGCGTCCCATCGTCGCTCCGCGAGCTCGACGCGTCCCAGATCCTGCAAGGCCCAGCTCTCGCCAGTGGAGTCGCCGGCCAGTCGCTTCAGTGCGCGGCCGGCGTCGAGGTCGCGTCGCGCCTCCGCCAGCTGTCCCAGCGCGAGCTCGGTGCGACCACGGTTGTTCAGGGCGAGCCCCTCGAGCGAGGGATTCCGGCCGCGTACCAGCCCGGCCGCGCGATCGAAGCACGCGAGCGCGCTGTCGGGCAGCTCCAGCAGGTAGTAGGCGTGGCCCTTGTTGTTCCAGGCGGCGGCCTCCGCGACCGTGTTCCGCGTCTGTCGGCGGATGGCGAGCACGGAGTCGAAAAGCACGAGTGACGAGTCAACGCGGCCGAGATCCTGGAGCACGCGCCCGAGGTTGCCGAGCGTCACCGCCACTCCTTCGCGATCGCCGAGCGCCTCGCGGAGGGCGAGCGCACGACTGAGGTAGTGCTCCGCCGAGTCGAGGTCACCGAGCTCGCGGAAGGCGGCGCCGAGGTCCATGCACAGCCGCCCGCGCAGGATCGCGAGCTCCGGTGCGCGGGCGGCGGCGAGACCCCGCGCATACTCCGAGCGTGCGACGTCGTGTCGACCGCGGTACTGCTGGGTCTCGCCATACACGGCCCGCACCATTGGCTCGAGCGAGGGATCGGTCGCACGTGCGAGCAGAGCTCGCGCACTCTCGGCGGCACCGAGGGCGCTGTCCGGCAGGCCGAGGAAGTTGTAGATGCCGGCCATGGTCGCGAGCGCGCGGGCCTGATCGTCCGACCGCTGGCGTCTTCTCGCGGTCTCTACCGCCCGGGTGAGCTGACCGAGCGCATGTCGCAGCTCGGCGACGGTCGGCTCGGGGGCCGAGGGGCGTGCCGCTAGCCGTGTAGCCGCGCTACCAGGTAGCGCGCAATCTCCACCGTCCCGTGTAGTGTCCCAGCGTGGCCTACTGCGCGCAGCCCCGGTCCCCGGAGCCATCGCCAGCGTGGCCGCGAGCACAAGCAGGAGCCGCGCTGCGGTCACTTCCCTCCTTCAATCGTGAAGCGCCGGAAGAGGAACATACTGGGAAAATCATTCTGCCCGGTCTCGAAGGGTGCCGCCTCGCTGACGATGAAGTGCAGCTCGAACGTGCGATCCTTCCACGCGGTGAGATCGATGTCCGAGCTGCTCTGCCAATCGGTGCAGTTGTTGAACGTGACGGAATCCACGAACAGCGTGAACTTTCCGCACCCGCCGGACCGCTGCGGGAAGCGCCCCGACTGAAGGTCCGCGCTCGTGACGCGGAACACCACCGCGCTGTCGTTGCCCGCCTTGACGCGAACGATCGCCGAATCGTTCGCGGTGGCCGGAGTGAAGCGACTCGTCAGGAACGCCCACTCTAGCACGAGCCTGAGCGCCGTGTACTGCGACGGGTTCTGCACGGTGAGCGGCGCCGTCCTGACGCCGCTCGTCTGGATCGCCGTCGAGTTGAAAGTCGCCGACGCGTTCTCGGTCGAGAGCAGCATGAACATGGAACCGCCGTTCGACAGGCTCCCGACGGCTTCTGACCGAGACTCGCCGAGGCTGCACCGCGGACTACCCCCGCACGACGCATTCACCGCGGGCCACAGAAATTCGAACTGCGACGAGATGATCCTCCCGAACTGGCCGTTTCCCGCCTGGTTGATGCCGCCGCTCAGCACCCCTGTATCGCCGAAGATGGACTCGACCGCCGTGCCCTCGCAGGCGCCGAGCGTGATGGCGGAGCCGAGCAGGGTAACGACGAGCGCGCGCTTGAGCATGGCACCTCACGGCTGCAGGGACACGTCGGCATCGCGGTCACCAGGAAAGTGTGACCGCCAAGCCGCAGCGTCGCGGCGCTCTACCATGCTCATCCCCGGACTGGGGCGCAATGGTGCTCGCTCGACGCCTTGCGGTGGCAGGCGCGCCTTCACCCGATGCGCGTGACGGCCACCGCCGCCGGTCGAGCCTGCGTCGAAAGCTTGCCTGCCCATCCATCATCCAGTAGCGTGCGCCATCTGCACTGCTTCGCCATTACACGAGAGCTTCCGATGACCGAACGCATCACCTACGTCGTTCCGTCCACCACCGCACCGACGCTGCCGAACGGTGTCATCGCCGCCGAGAGCCTTCAGGGGGAGGGCGATGCGCCCGGTGCTACCGCCTACGTGCACTACAATGGCCCAACGGCGCAGTTGGCGACGATGTGCACCGGCATGTGTGTGCTCGACCCCGGCGCCACGCCGCACCCGCCGCACCGGCATCCCGAAGAGGAGTTCATGATCGTGGCCAGTGGCGCCGGGGTCATCGAGGTCGATGGCAAGCCCACCGCGGTGGGGCCGGGCGCCATCATGTATTGCGGCGCGAACGTCTCGCACGGCATCACCAACACCGGCACCACGCCGATGACGTTCTACTGGTCCAAGTGGATCGCGAAGGGCTTCGAGTAGACGAGCGCACACCATGTTCGCTCACCTGACGCTTCCGTCGCAGCGCGTGGAAGAGACGACGCGCTTTCTCGAGAAGACGCTCGGCTACCGGCGCAAGGCCGTACCAGCCAACTCACCGGTAGACGCGCGCTGGATCGACATCGGGCAGGGACAGGAGCTTCACGTCTTCTTCGTCGAAGGCTTCACGGTGTCGCCATTCGAGGCCGAGTTCGGGCGTCACGTCGCGCTGTTCCACCCAGTCGACGACTTTCCCGCGATACGCCAGCGCATCACTGACGCCGGCGGCGAACTCGTCGAGCCGCTGCGTGCGACGCCATTCGAGCGACTGTTCTTCCGCGAGCCGATCAATGGATACGTGTTCGAGCTGATCGATCGCGAGCGGCACCGCCAGATCCTCGCGGAAGCCTAGTGGACACGGTCGGATCGCTGCGCCTGCGTGCCGGCGTACTCGATGAGTATCGCGACGTGCTCACGCCCGGCGCGCTGGACACGATCGCCGTGCTGGCTCCGTTCGACGCCAGGCGCCGTGCGCTCATGCACTCGCGCATCGAGCGACGCGCTCGTCGCCAGCGCGACCACGAGCGGATCGACTTCCTGCCGGCCGACGCGACGATCCATGGGACGGGCATCGCCGTAAGCGATGCCCGAGCCGG
Source organism: Gemmatimonadaceae bacterium (assembly GCA_035265545.1). Taxonomy (GTDB): domain Bacteria; phylum Gemmatimonadota; class Gemmatimonadetes; order Gemmatimonadales; family Gemmatimonadaceae; genus AG11. The sequence continues at coordinate 8,533 of DATFOL010000491.1, forward strand.
CCGGTTCGACGGTGCCGTGATACCACACGATCTGCAGCGCCAGTGGATCCAGGGCACGGGCCCCGCGACGCGCCCGCGCGCGCGGACGGCCGAGAGCATCCGCAACGTGGCGTACGCGCTCCTTTCGGGAGCAGATGGCTGGATGTTCGACGGCGAGGATGCGCTCGGGCAGGTCGAGAGCATGTCGCTCGACAACCAGCGAAACCTGAAGCTGGCTTTCGAGCGCGCCGACGTGTTCATGACTGCCGCCGAGCGCGTCGCCGGCGAGATGAACGCGTGGGCGCGCGAGTTCCTCGCGCGCGACATCATCACAGACTGGCGATCGCAGCTCGACTTCACGACGCGCATCTTCCGGCCGCGGGGGCTGCACCTCGACGATCGGCACGTCAAGCTCGCCAGCGGTCAGTCGCTCGGCGCGTCCATCGTCGACCTGGCGCTCTACACCGGCAACCACGCTCGTCTGCGAGCCGAGGGCCGCAGCATCGTTCTCTACCTCCCGAAGATTCAGACGGCCGAAGAGGCCGCGCTCTGGAACGACATGCTGAACGCGGTCGAGGTGCATCTCGGCCTGCCAGAAGGCACGATCAAGATCTACGTGCTCGTCGAGCAGCTCGAAGCGTCGTTCCAGTTGATGGAGATCCGCGCGGCGCTCGGCCCGCATTTCGTCGGCTTCAACACCGGCCGCTGGGACTACATCAACAGTGTCTCGGACGCGGCGTCGTGGGATCCGGCGTTCGTGAACCCGAACATCGACGCGATCACGATGACCTTCGGCTACATGCGCGTCTACGAGGATCGCGTGCGCCGGGCGGTGAACACTCCCGATCGCAACGGTCGCTTCGCCCTCTGGCAGGGCGGGATGGAACCGAACATCCCCGTCGGCTCACCAGCTGGCGTCCAGGCCAGCATGGCGCGCGCGATCGCCGGCGCCGAGCGCGAGCAGCGCGACGGAGCGAGCGGCAAATGGGTCGCGCACTGGAAGATGGTGCACATCGTCCGGCCGGTGTGGGAGAGGGTCGGCGAGGCGAATCAACTGGGCCGCGCCTTTCCACGTCTCACCTACACGCCGTCGGATGCCGACGGGCTGCTGCAACTGGATCCGGCGCCGCGAACCATCCGGGGCGCGCGTGATCTGATCAGCGTCGCGCTTCAATACGGAAACGCGTTCGGTCGCGGCTTCCAGGCCGCCGCGTTGAAGCCGGCCGACTTCTTCGGCGACGACGACGTGCTGTATCTGATGGAGGACATGGCGACTGGCGAGATCCGCCTGAGCATCCTCTGGGAATGGGTGCACAAGGGAGCGCAGCTGGCGGCGGCGGATCCCGTGAGTGGCATCGGCGAGGGCGCTCGCTTCACGCTCGAGCTGTGCCGGCGATTGATCGCGGAGGAGTACGACAAGCTCCAGCGCGCCGACAACCGCGACGTGCACGACGACTCGAAGATCACGACGCTGCCGATCGCCCGGGAGATCGTCGAGACCTACGTGTCCCAGCCAGTGAAGGCTCCCTGGTACGTCGATCTGCTGAACGTCACCCTCGGCGTGCAGGACGTCGCGACGGCGCGCGTGCGCATCGCGCGCTACATGGAGGCGTTCGCCGCCGACGGATCACGGATCACGGAGAACCTCGACTTCGCGTAGGGACGGCTCCTGTCAGTGCGAGGGCAGAAGCTCGGATGCATCCCTGCACCGACCGATGCTCAGCGACCCAGTTTCGATGCCGTCTCGTTCAACGCGGCGCGGAACCCCTTCGCGAGCGTGACTGCGTCGTCGTTGGCCCAGAAGTGCATGAAGAACAGCCGTGGCTCCTCGTTCAGCATGTGCGAGTGCAGAGCGGTCGTCGTGATCCCGTGCGCCTGCAGGGCGCGGATCACCTTGTTCACCTCGGATGCGCGCATCACGAAGTCGCCCGTCACCGCCGCCTTGCCGCCACCGGTCGGCTGGAAGTTGATCGCGGTCGCTACACCCATCGACGGCGGCACTTCGTGGCCCATGTCGGTGATCCGCTCGCGGCGCGGCACGCTCACCTGATACACGACGCCACTCAGCTTGCCGGCGATCCCGAGCTCGCGCGCGATGCCGGCGGTGTCGAGATCCGCCGCCGATGCAGCGGCCGGAGCGGCGGGAGTCGTCATCGGTGTCTTGCTCTCGCCCAACGCGGAGCGAAGCGCCCGGGCGATCTTCGCCGGGTCGCCGTGCGCGGAGAAGTGCACGTACATCACCCTCGGTGACTCGTGCAGCACGTGGTTGTGCACCGCCGTCTGCTCGATGCCGCCGGTCTGCAGCGCGCGCATCACCGGGCCGACCTCGTCCTCGGTGAGCACCAGGTCGCCCATCGCCATCGACTGTCCCGTTCCGATCTGCTTGAACGCGGCCCACGATCCGAGCGCGAGCGCCGGCTTGAGCATCACGCCGTCCGCCGTCACCGAGAGATCGCTTCGCGGGAAGCTGAACTTGAGAACCTCACCCGGCTGTGCCGCGCCCTTCCGGCCGAGCGCCTCCTCAACCCCGGGGAACGTCGGAGCCGCTTGAGCGCGTGCCACGGCACCGGTGGCCGGGCCGAGGAGAGTACCGGCGACGAGCGCGAGAAGAACCGATCGAACGATCTGCATTGAGTCCTCAGGGAGACATCGGCGGTCAGGCCACCGTCCACAATTAGAACTTGCGTGATTCGGTTGTGATATACATGATTCAGCTGCGTTAAAACAAGTGGTTCGCCTGCCCATTTCCCTCTGTCGACGCATTTTCATGTCCCTTCCCCTCGCCGAGGCGCCGCCAGCCGCCGCCGCGCCCCTGGTCGGAGCCCGCTGGCTGCTGCTCATCCATCAGATACCGGGGAAGCCGGACTATCTCCGCGTGAAGGTGCGCCGACGCCTGGCTCGGCTCGGTGCCGTACCGCTCAAGAACTCGGTGTACGTCCTCCCCGATTCGGAATCTGCGCGCGAGGACTTCCAGTGGCTGCTGCGTGAGATCGTCGCCGACGGCGGCGAGGCCGCGATCTGCGCATCGGACCTCGTCGCCGGCGTCAGCGACGCGGAGCTGCGCGCCCTGTTCCAGCAGGAGCGCGACGCGGAGTACGCGGCGATCATCGACGCCGCCGCGGAGGCCGACCAGGGTGAGGGCGTCTCGTCACCGGCCCAGCATGCCGCGCTCGAGCGCCGTCTGCGCGAGGCCGTTGCCATCGACTTCTTCGATGCGCCGAAGCGTGCGGCGGCCGTGAGCGCGGTCGCATCGATCGCTTCGTCGGCTCGCCTGGCGAGCCGGCCGTCCCCCACCGCTGGAGAGCCGCCCATGAACGGAGTCTGGGTCACCCGTCAAGGCATCAAGGTCGACCGTATCGGGAGCGCATGGCTCATCCGGAAGGCGATCGATCCTGGCGCGCGATTCAAGTTCGTGGATCCGGCGGGCTATGAGCCGGCGCCCGGTGAACGGCGCTTCGACATGTTCAACGGCGAGTACACCCACGAAGGCCCGCGGTGCACGTTCGAGACACTCCTCGCGCGGTTCGCGCTCGACGATCCGGCGCTCGCATCGCTCGGCGAGATCGTGCACGACGTGGACTGCAAGGATGCGTTGTTCGGGCGCGCCGAGGCGGCGGGCCTCGCGGCGTTCGTGCAGGGCGTCGTCGCCACGACCGCGGACGATCTCGTGCGGCTCGAGCGAGGATCGGTGATGTTCGACGCGCTCTATGCGTCGCTCCAGGAGGACGCCTCGAGGTGAGCGACGCCGATGCGCGTCGCGTCGAGGAAGCGGGCGAGGTCTCGTCGCCCGCGCTGTCGCCCTCGTCGCAGCGCGTGTCACTCCGTGCGCTGACGCGCTATTTCCTCGGCCTCGGCACCTGGGGATTCGGCGGGCCGGTGGTGCTCGTCGAGCGGATGCGGCGCGACCTCCAGGAGCGCCTGGGCTGGTTCACGGCGGCGGAGTACAAGGAAGGCATCGCGCTCGCCCAGCTCGCGCCCGGTCCACTGGCGGCGCAGGTCGCGATCTACCTGGGTTGGCTGCGCGCGGGATTCGTGGGCGCCACCCTGGTGGGCATCGCCTTCGTCGCACCGTCGTTCGTCATGGTGCTCGCCCTGAGCGCCGTGTACGTGCGGTTCGGCGGATTGTCGTGGATGCAGGGCGCCTTCTACGGTGTTGGCGCGGCGGTCATCGCCATCATCGGCTTCAGCGCCTGGAAGCTGGTGCGAAAGACGGTCGGCGGCGATGCGCTCCTCTGGTGCATCGTCGTCGTGAACGCGGTGATCACCGCGGTGACGGAACGTGAGATCCTGACGGTGATCGTCGCGAGTGGAGTGCTCGCGCTCGCCGTTCGGCGATGGCCGCGAGAGGGCGCTCGAGTGGCGCTCCTCGTCATCCCGCCGGGATTGCTGACCGGTCTGCACGGAACTGCGGACCCGGGCCTGCTGACGACCATCGGGCTGTACTTCGCCAAGGCGGGCGCGCTGGTGTTCGGCTCTGGTCTGGCGATCGTGCCCTTCCTGCACGGCGGCACGGTCGTCGAGATGCGCTGGCTCACGGGAGCGCCGTGAGCTCTCCGTCCCCGATGCATCCAGTGCCGCGACGGACCCTGCTCCTGTCGCGCGCCGACGTGCGCTCGCTCCTCGACCTGGACAGCTGCATCACCGCCGTCGAGGCGGCGTTCCAGGCGCAGGCCGATGGAGCGACCCTCCCCGCAGGCGTGCTCGGCACCCCCACGCCCGATGGCGGCTTTCACGTGAAGGTGGCCGGTCTCACCCGTGCGCGCCGGTACTACGTGACCAAGATCAACGCCAACTTTCCCTGCAACCCTGCTCGAAACGGGCTGCCGACCATCCAGGGCGTCGTCGCGCTGTTCGACGGGAGTGATGGAACCGTGCTGGCGCTGATGGACTCGATGGAGATCACTACGCTGCGCACGGCTGCCGCGACCGCGGTCGCGGCGAAGCATCTGGCGCGCGACGACGCGCGCACGATCGCGATCCTGGGATGTGGCATTCAGGGTCGAAGTCAGCTGCGAGCGCTCTCTCGCGTCCGCGGGATCGCGCGCGTCTACGCCTGGGACGGCGCCCCGAATGCCGCCGAGTCGTACGCGCGAGAGATGGCCGCGGAGCTCGGATGCGAGGTCACAGCGACCGAGCGCTATCGCGACATCGTCGGCCGCTGTGACATCGTCGTCACGTGCACCGCCTCACGGCTGCCACTGCTCTACGCTGCAGACGTGTCGGCCGGCGCGTTCGTCGCCGGTGTTGGTGCGGACAGCGAGGACAAACACGAGCTCGCGCCCGATCTGCTGGCTCGCTCGACGCTCGTCGTGGACGTGCTCGATCAGTGTGCGCGCATCGGGGACCTGCACCACGCGCTCGCCGCGGACGCGATGCGTCGCGGCGACGTCCACGCCGAGCTGGCTGACGTCGTGAGCGGACGTCGGCCGGGTCGGCGCCTGGCTGACGAGGTCACGGTCTTCGACAGCACCGGCACGGCGCTCGAGGACGTCGCCGCTGCGGCCATGGTCTACGAGCGTGCGCTCGCGGCCGGCCACACTCGCGACTTCGCGCTCGGCGCCTGAGCTGCGGCTCCGTCTATGGCACGCGTCAGTGAGCGCGCTTCCATCTGGTGAGAACCGCCGCGACTGCGGGAGAGGCATCGTCGGTGTCCCGACCGAGTGGCGCGCCCGCCTCGAGCAACAGCTCGGCGATCGTTGCGTGATCGCGGTTCGTGTTGCCGTTGCGAGAGCCGTGGCAGCACCAGCCCAGTGGCGAGTTCTGATAGCGCGTCTCGCGGATTCCTGTGAGCTCGCGAGCGTCGGGGTGACGAAGCAGTGCCCGCACGCATTCCACGGAGCCCTCCCACGCCGCACAGTGAAGTGCCGTGCCGGAGTCGTGACCCGGTGTTCGGGGATCGAAGCCGAGGTCCAGCATCAGCGCGACCGCCTTCGCGTCGCCGTGCCACGCCGCGTCGGCGATGGC